>NZ_SJPV01000003.1:0-154597 GCF_007860135.1 Novipirellula artificiosorum | reverse complement strand
ATGCCTTACCCACTGCATTCATTGGTGGCGTGATGGCGTTGGTGATTACACAACAAAATTTGACCGTGGCCAGTCTCGTTGGTTTCATTTCGCTCGGGGGCATCGCGGTCCGAAACGGCATCTTGTTAGTGACACATTACTTTCATTTGATGCAGGAAGAGGGCGAAGAGTTTTCGCAAGCGATGATCATGCGAGGTAGCCTCGAACGACTCGCTCCCGTGTTGATGACAGCATTAACTGCAGGCATTGGTTTGATGCCGTTGGTGCTTGGTGGCCAAGAGCCTGGACGGGAAATACTGTATCCCGTCGCTACCGTGATTCTCGGCGGACTAATCACGTCTACATTCTGCGAATTTCTGATCCATCCTGGATTGTTTTGGAAATTCAGTGGAAAGGACGCTGCCTACTTGGCATTACACGAAACGGAGGAGGGCGAATTTGGAATGAAGTGATCGAATTAACAACGAATCCGTAGGGGCGATCAACGTCTCAACTTACTGTTCAAAACAATTTGCCAACACTCAAAACACTTACAGGAAACAAATTATGAAACTTTCAACTACGATGTTCACTCTCTTGACAACCGCGTGCGTCTTAAGCTTCGCCGGCTGCAAGGACGCAGGAACCCCAGCGACGTCGGCTCCCGAAGCGGCGGCGTCCAATGACGATGGTACGCACGTCCATGCCGATGGCACCGAACACGCGCCGCACGGAGCGCACGGTGTGGGGCCACACGATGGCACCATCGCCGATTGGGGTGGTGGTAAATATCATGTCGAATTCACCGTCGATCACGACAAGCAAGAAGGCACAGTTTATATCCTCGGTGCCGACGAGAAGTCGCCCGTTCCCATCGAAGCCGAGTCGATCGATCTGAGCATCAATGATCCCGTAATGCAAGTGAGTCTGAAAGCTGCACCACAAAGCAGCGACCCAGCAGGCAAAGCGTCACGCTTCATCGGTAACCACGCGAGTCTAGGCGTCGTTCAGGAATATGCAGGAACGATTGGTGGAGTAGTCGACGGCACGCCCTATTCCGGTGACTTTACCGAAGAGGCTCACGGCGACCACGAACACTAATCGTAGTGTGCTGGAACCATAGAATAACTCGATCAGCGGACAACTCCAGATTCAGCTGAGGCAATACAGATTCGATGGGCTTTGTGGACTTGTTACCTCTGTTCTGAAAATGGATCCGTTGTCCGGTCAACTGTTTCTGTTTATCAATCGAAGATGTGACAAGATGAAGATCTTGTACTGGGACGGTGACGGACTCGCCATCTGGTATCGAAGACTTGAACAGGGAACGTTTCAGTTTCCAAAAATCGCAGAAGGTCTCGGTTGAAGAACTGCAACAACTGGCGGACGAACTTGAGAACAAGGCTGGGTTTCATCCAATTCATCTCCTACATCCCACTGATCCATTTCCTTGATCAGCCAACAACCGGCTATGGGGCAAATGATAGAAGCCATCACATCGTTTAGGCGTGACGAGATTTTGTCGTCGCTGCTCATTGTCGTTTCCCTATTTCCACTCGAACACAGCCAACTGCGGCAAGTGATCACTCAACGCAAAGGATTCCTCGTCGTTTATATTCAGCCGAAAAGCTCCCTCAAACAACGGCTTCGATTCAACAACCCGATCTGCGATTGGTCCAGCCGCCATGACGTAATCGATTCGCCACTGGGGAATGTCAGACTTTATCGTGGGGCCATCGCCTTTCCCAACCTTGGCGAACGTATCCACCCAACCAGCGTCAATCCAAAGTTTGTACTCATCAGTGTCGGGGCCGTGGTTCAGATCGCCGATCAAAAGCATCGACCGTTTGGCATCGAGATCCGGTTTCATTGATTCGATCATCGCTCGAATCTCTCTCAGTCGAACCGTGGGATCGGCGGTCGGGTAAAGATGTGCCGAATGCACGATCAGCTTTTCGTCGCTCGGCAATTTGACCGTAGCTCTTCCCCAATGTCGGGTGAACAACTCTTTAGGTCTCTCGGTCTTCATTGGTGCGTTCTGAGACTCGATGATCTCGAATTTACTCAGCAGTGTTCCCGGCCAATTGCCGCCGCTGGGGAATCGAACGTGATTCATTCCCAGCAGTTCGGCAACTTCCTTGGTGAGCTTTTCGCTGGGTGATTCTGAGAAGTTGATGATATCGGGGTCATAGAGAGCTAGCTCCATCGCCAGCCGCCTTGCCATCTGGCCTTTGGCAACAGCTTGCTTCGCCAAGTTACGTTCGTTTGGCCAGCCAGTCAGCTTATAAATGTTGTAGGCGATCACTCGAAGCGGCTTGGGCTTCGGCTCATCAGCGAACAAGTTTGCGTTGGCTACGGTGAGACTCGCTCCAACTGCTCCGCAAAATTGTCGTCGTGAAATCGTCATCGTGTTCTCCATGGTAATGTTCTCCAAGATAATGCTCGCCAAGTCTATCCCGGCGTTGCTTGCTCCGATAGAATTGGCGCAATGAAGAAGCCATTTGAGACGATTCGAGTTGAAGTAGCCACCGTGTCAAACTTTCTGGCAATTACGTTCCTTTTCTTGCCTGCCATCGTAGGACTGACGAGTTGCGTCACCGCTTACGGGGATGACCTGCCATTCAGGATCACAACAAAGCGTGATGACGACAAAGTTGAAGTCAAAGTCGAAGAGGGCAAGACACACTTTACAGTCCAAAGCCCAGTTGGGATCAGTCAGGCAATCATCGAACGCAGCGGCGAGAATTGGCCGACCACCGTAATGTTGCGGTTGCGTCTGAAGGGACTAGAGAAATTCAAAGTCACGGATGGCAAGATCACGCTTGAAGCTTCGGTTTCGAGTCAGGATGGCAAGGTGCGGCTCTGGAAGGACGGCAAGGAAGATTCACCACTGGACTCGAAGCATCCGTACTGGATGGAGATTCGCATGGTCGGCAAGGATGGGAAACCAGTGAAAACGATTCCGCTGAAGGAAGGCTACTTCGAGATGAAGTTGCCCAAAGCCTTGTTTGAGGACAATCCGAAGTCGATTACCTTAAGCTGGATCGACTTTTATCGCTAAGCGGGGAGTTGCAATGAATCTTTTCGTCGATGTGATTTCTGATGTGATCTGTCCGTGGTGCTACATCGGCAAACGGCGACTTGAGAAGGCGATTGCTGCCATTGATGGTCAGCACGACGTGCAGGTTCACTGGCATCCATTCCAACTCAACCCGACGATGCCAAAGGAAGGCATCAGTCGCAAAGAGTATCGCACCAGAAAATTCGGCAGTTGGGAAAGGTCACTGGAACTAGATGCCAAAGTCATTGCTGTCGGTGAGTCCGAAGGAATTCGTTTCAACTTCTACAGAGCGGAGAAAACGCCAAACACAGTTGATGATCACCGGCTGATCTGGCTTGCCGGTCAAAATGTTCTCATTTGGCGGCGTGGGGAATCATCGCCCTGTTGATCGCCGTGTTTCCTGCCACCGTATATCTCTACCAGCATCAGGAGATTCTCCCGGCTTCGCCGCTCGTTCACCTGCTCCGACTTCCGTTACAGGGCGTCTTTATTCTGTGGGCTTATTGGCATACGAGACCGGCAGAGAAGAGACCATGAACCTGAAGCCCATCGTCCAAGCCATCCTCGAAGATTACGCTCTGCCACTTGGGGCCGATCAGCAGCCATGAATCCTGCGGCAAGAAATCGATACCTGCTGGCTTTAGGAGTCGCCGCAATCGGGCCGTGGAAAATCTACTCACCTTAACCTCCTCTCAGCTAAAGTCACTCAAAGAAAAGTACCACCAGTGAGTGGGCAAAGAGTAATGTCAATGTCAAAACCAAGAGAGCCGTGGAATATCCGACCGGCAAAGAAGAAAGTTGTCATCCCCGCTTCGATCAAGTCGCAAGTGGAAGCTGAAGCCAAAGACTTGATTGAGAATGTGTTGAAACCGAAGCACGTTTTGCCACCCAAAACAGACGAGAAGTTTAACTACATTTCGGACATCCATGCGAAATGGTTCAGAAACTATTTCTACTTCATTTCAACCTATACCTGCCCCGATCCGAACAACGCATATTCGACGTTTGATTCGAAATTCGCAAGGCTGGAATATCTTGGCAATGGCACGTTCGCACTCTACTTCATGAGGTACACCGGCGAATGGGTGGGCATGTACGATGCACTGTCCATTGATGAATCCATGAAAGCCATTCAAGACGATCCTTGTTTCGATCCTTGAGCGTGCGGCATGAATGAAGACCTCGCCATGAAACCCAGAATAGTTTTGCTACTGCTTCTGATCCTTGCCTTACTTTCCGGTGGGATCGCCTACTGGATGCTGACGACGACGCATCCATCGCAAAACGATGGCATTGCCAACGTCACGCCCCCAACGAACTCAATCGAAGACGTAAAGCCAGAGTCCGAGGGCGAAAAGACCCGCCGTATGCTGCTGGGTGTTTGGCAGGACGACTACCAAGGTAAACGAACGATGACTTTGAACGAGGATGGCAATCCTCTTCGGCAGAAGCCGAGCCCATATGAAATTGCAGCAAAATTGCACAACAAATTGCAGGCGAGGGCAAGAGGAAGCAAAACTTCCGTTATTTGCGAGAGAAACCGCAGAAGAGAGCGGATGGGGTGGGATTCGAACCCACGGTAGAGTCACCCCTACGCCAGTTTTCAAGACTGGTGCCTTCGTCCACTCGGCCACCCATCCGTCGAGTGCCGGGAATTTACCAAAGCATGCACCAACGCGGAACCGATCAATCGCGGTTCCGGTTCAATTTTTCTTGCGTGTGTCTCACCTTGCAATTTTGCAGCCTACCCTCGCAGGCTCTTTTGCAGCGATCGAGGCGAGACAAACTCGCGAAGATGCTCCTCGAGATCTTGCAATTGCTCGCTGACCCACTCGTCGAACTGGTCGGTGGATTGCGGTGATAAGGTCGCCGTCAAAGCGTGCCAAGTGCCTTCTTCGGGCGTTGGCGCTCGATGTTCGCTTGAAGTAGTCATCGGAGGAAGCTCCTGGGTCGCGGTCCGTCGCAAGGTGATAAGGTAAGCAAACCGGTCAGTGGATAAAAGGCGTTAACGTCGCCAAAGGGCTGCGTTATGTTGTCGCAGCGGACTCTCGACCACTTTGACAACTGCGGGAATACCTTGGTTCACTGCAAGCGGTATGCCTTGTCTCATGCTTACTTCTCGGTTTTGCCCGTAAGTCATTTACATAAAACAACTTGCGAAAAAAACGTTCTTTTGGATGCCTAGTTTTTGCGTCATCAAGCCGACATCCGTTGTCGCAAAATGCCAACCAGGCAGTCCTCTACGCCTCATTATCGTCCAAACACGTCTCACAGTGATATCCTAATCCGCTAGATGCGAATAAGGAAGGATATGCCGCCTATAGAACCTTTGTTTTGTTGAAAATATTATTCAAGGAGCGGCCAGGAAACGTCGGCGGAGAGCATGCGTATGCATCTCTCACCGGCAAGCCGCCTTGTTTTTTGGCAGGTGGCCATCCGTCGCTGGATCAGCGGCAGCTCCTTCTTGCCAGACTTCATCGATCGGTAGCATCGTTTGCATCCAAGCGGGCACTCAACTCCCACGCAGAGGGGCGATGTTGTTGGAACGTCAATTTATTCCGACCCATTCGCAGCGGATATCTGCTAAATTGCTCTCACACTGCTGCGTCCTTTTCTTAGAATCGAACAAACCCTCATCACTTCTTTCTGTTGGGAACCCTATGCGATTGACCCGTTTTCGTCTTTCCGTGCTGTGCATGTCCACTTTGTGTTTGGCCTCGTTGTGTGTCTTGGTTGGCATGAAAGTCGCGGATCCGCCGGGACAGCAGATGCAGTCGTTCGGATCGGCTTTTCTGGATTCACTCGATGACGACCAATTGGCGATTGCAAGGATGCCCTACGATTCTGCCGAGCGTTTGGCGTGGCATTTCATCCCCAAGCCGACGCGAAAAGGGTTGCCCTTGAAGGACATGAACACGGCTCAGCGGACCGCGGCGTTGCGGCTGTTGCGTGCCGCGCTGAGTGAAGCAGGCTATGAAAAGGCGAGTCAAATCATGCTGCTCGAAGGGGTGTTGCGTCAGCTCGAAGGCCCCGGCAGCGAATCACGCCGTGACCCACAGAAGTATTACGTGACCCTCTTCGGGGCGCCGAGTGAGACCGAACCATGGGGCCTTAGCTTCGAAGGCCACCACATGTCGCTGAATTTTAGCTGTCGTGGTGGACAGCTGGTCGACAGCACGCCTCAGTTTTTCGCATCGAACCCGGCGACGATCCAAAGCGACGTGGAAGGGCCCCTCGGCAAAGGGACTCGCGTGCTCAGGGAAGAGGAAACGCTTGGCTTCGAATTGGTCAATGGCTTGAACGCGCAGCAAGCCGAAAGTGCGATCATTGCGAACAAGGCGCCGGCAGAGATTCGTTTCGCAGGCGAGCCGCAGGCAGACGTCGGTGAGCCCGAAGGAATTCGGTTCGGACGACTGAGCGAAGATCAAGCCGAACTGTTGACGCGGTTGGTCCGTGTCTATACCGATGCGGCACCTGATCCGATTGCCCAGCAGCGCCGTGATGCAATCCAGTCGAGCGGGTGGGACAAAGTCCATTTCGCATGGGCTGGAGCGACCAAGCCAGGTATCGGCCACTATTACCGCGTTCGGGGAGAGGGGTTCCTGATCGAGTTCGTCAACACGCAAGCGGACGCATCCGGGAATCCCGCAAATCACATTCACTGTGTGTGGCGTGATTTGACTGGCGACTTCGACTTGCCCCACAACTAATCCCACCTCATGGAACGTGGCTGCCTTCTTCATGTCAGCTACGAACTCATCCGTTTTTCTAACCTCTCAAGCCGTTGAATCGCCGAAAAGTCGTGATTGCAAACCCAATGGTCCCGAAGTTGCTTATACTTGGGTTTCGCCCTCTGCGGACTGTCGTTTTGACCGTGCCGAACCGAGGGGTACTATCGAATGTAACCGTTGAAAGAGTTCCGTAGCCATGATGCTTTACTTCCTGTTCGTGATTCCGCCGTTTTTACTGGGTCTTTACGCTCAGTGGAAAGTGAAGTCCGCGTTTTCGCAGATGAGCGAAGTTCCGTCGCGAATGAGCGGATACCAAGCGGCAAGGCTGATGCTCGACAACGGTGGGTTGCACTCGGTCGACATCGAGCAGATCGATGGCAGGTTGAGCGACCACTACGATCCACGTGCGAAAGTGCTGCGGCTCAGCAGTGACGTTTACAATGGCCGCAACATGGCGGCGGTCGGCGTTGCCTGTCACGAAGCCGGGCATGCGTTTCAGGACGCTCATCAATACGCCCCCTTAATGATTCGCAACATGGCAGTCCCCGCGGCCAATTTTGGGTCGGGGGCCGGCATGTGGATGCTGTTCGGTGGCCTGATGCTGCACATGCCCGCTTTGGCGTGGGTGGGCGTGATTCTGTTCGCCGCCGTGGTGTTCTTCCAAGTGATCAATTTGCCGGTCGAGTTCAACGCCAGTTCGCGGGCTCGCGAAGAATTGGTTGCTCAGGGAATCATTGCGGGCAACGAAGAACAATACGTTGCCAAGGTGCTCAACGCAGCAGCATTGACCTACGTGGCGGCAACACTACAGTCGATCATGACGTTGGCCTATTACGTCTTCATTCTGACGGGAAATCGTCGATAGGTCCTTTGACGATCAAGCCCTATGTCACTACACGAACTGATCCCCATCCTTCAATTTGCGATTGGGCCCGTGATCCTGATTTCGGGCGTCGGCTTGATCTTGCTGAGCATGACCAACCGAATTGGCCGTGTGATCGATCGAGCGCGACTGCTTGCCCATGCCGTTCGGGTTGAGGCTGGCAGTGGCGACCAGGAGCGGATTCTCGATCAGTTACAGATTCTATGCAGCCGTGCCAGGATGATTCGCGCGGGGATTGCGTTTGGTGTCATGAGCGTGCTTGTCGCGGCGCTGCTGATCATCAGCCTCTTTATCGCTGCGTTGTTTCAGCTCAGCATTGTGCCGTTCATCATCTTTCTGTTCATCCTGTGTATGGTCAGCCTGATCGTCTGTTTGGCGTTCTTCATTATCGATGTGAACCTATCCTTGACCGCTCTGTGGCATGAGGTGCCGGCGGAGGGCCAACACCGTTAAATCGAGGTCCAAGGATAGCGGCACGGCGCAAGCAGGCCGGTGTCGAGGCCTCGCCAATTCCATCGTAAAACCGGGCGGCTCGCGCCGCTCCGCTAACAAAAGCGAATCTCGTTTGAGCGGTATTGAGCGGAAGGCCCCTGGTGGCTGGAACAAAAGCAGCGTTTCCCCCTCTCAACAATAGTACGCATGGCGCCGTAAGCCGGAGCCTGCAGCAAACCCCCAAGCAGGAGGTACACGCCAGGTGCCAATGAAGTCAGGGTTGACTGCCTCGCAGTCGGTCCGGGCTAGCAATCCCGGATGCAATCGAGTTGAATAACGTTTCCTTCGTTTGACTTTCGCATGGTACGGCGTCGGTTTCAAGAATGTTGAACAATCGCCCTCAAACATAGAACGAGGCGAGTTGCCCCCCGGGAAAACGGCGAAAGTCGTGCTTTGGCTCCTTCCCTTCCATTCCCTTCCATTTCCTTTCCTTTCCTTTCCCACTCAAGCGGTGAGCAAAAATGTCGAAAGTAAAAACAATCCTGGCTTGCTTTGTCGGTATGACGGTCCTGTGCTGCCCGACCGCCGAAGCCAAGATCCGTGCCTTGATCATTGATGGCCAAAACAATCATCTTGTCTGGCCCAAATCGACAATCATGATGAAGCAGTACTTGGAAGAAACAGGACTGTTTGAGGTTGAGATTGACCGAACGCGTTACACATGGAAAGCGGAGCGAGAAGAAGCGTATTTGCCATTGGCAGGCGTCGGCGAAACCGAGAATTTGAAAGAACCCAAGACCGATCCAATGTTCCGACCCAAGTTTGAGGATTACGATGTTGTGATTTCAAACTTTGGTTGGAAGGCGGCCGATTGGCCCGAGAGCACGCAACAGGCACTGGAAGCATACATGGAAGCAGGCGGCGGTTTCGTGTCGGTGCATGCCGCCGACAATTCGTTTCCCACATGGAAAGAGTTCAACCTCATGATTGGGCTCGGCGGGTGGGGGAACCGAAATGAGAAGGACGGTCCCTATGTCTATTACACCAACGAAGGTGAATTGGTGCGTGATGGGTCGCCGGGCGGCAGTGGGGCTCATGGTCCCGCACATTTGATTCCCATTACCGTTCGAGTTGCCGATCATCCGATCACCAAGGGGATGCCTGAGGTATGGATGACGACCAAGGATGAGTGCTATGCAAAGCTACGCGGGCCGGCCGAAAACATGACGGTATTGGCGACGGGAAAGGACATGTCGGGCAAAGCGCCGACGGACCGTCATGAGCCAATCTTGATGGTCATCGATTATGGAAAGGGACGCGTCTTTCATACCACGCTCGGCCATGACGACTACTCGTGCGAAGGCGTCGGTTTCATCGTCTCGTTCACGCGAGGTGTAGAGTGGGCAGCCACGGGAAAGGTCACCCAGCCGATTCCCGATGATTTCCCCTCGGCGGACGAATCGACTCATCGAGCATTCAAGCTCAAAGATGCAGAACTCGTGAAGTCGGATGATGAGTCCTAGGGGAAGCACGGCAAGCCACGTATCGTTTTTTTGTGGTGATTGGATTCCCTACGCCGAGATCCGGCTGTCGCCAGACGACTTGGGTTTTCGCCAAGGAGTCACCGCGGTTGAACGGCTTCGCACGTACGGCGGAAACGTCTTTTCGTTTCCGCAGCACTGGGACCGTTGGCAGCGGACGACCGAGTATTTGAAATTGGCGGGCTTGCCGGGGAAAGCAGAAACCGAAGCACTGGTTGCAGAGCTATTCCACCGCAACGTCGATTGGATCGCTGCTCAGGGGGATGTTGGCATCACATGGTTTGCAACACCAGGAATCATCGGAGCCTGCCGCGCGACGTTGGGTCTGCACCTGAACCAGATCGATCACGTGCGGGTGCATCATCGCCGCGAGCAGGGGCAAGTGTTGTTGGTCACCGACGTCGTTCAGCCACCCGACGCGACGTGGCCTCGATCGCTTAAGGTGCGTTCGCGAATCCACTATTACCATGCGGATCAACTCGCTCGCCAATACGATACGGACGCCAGCGGTATTTTGGTTGACGCCGATGGTACGGTCACTGAAACGAGCATTGCGAATTTGGCAATTGTTGAAGAGGGCATGATTATTTCGCCGCTCCGTGGCCAAATACTCGGTGGCATCACTCAGCAGGCAATGGAATCCGTCGCTCAGCAGCAAGGGCTCGTTTGGCGAAAAGAGCGGATCTCGAAAGATCGATTTGTCGCGGCGAAGGAGATTCTCTGCATGGGCACCGACACCGGAATTTGGTTCGCTCGTCAGATTGCCGGACAGTCGACCGATCTGCGAAAGGCGGGGCCGGTGTACCAAGCATTGGTTCGTGGTTTTGACCAGAGGGTGAACGCCGCAACCTAGTGGACCGTCAGCATTAAATTTTAGGGTAGTGGATTTCGTCAGAAATCCGTAACTCAAATGTTCTTAGGGACTTCTGGCGAAGTCCACTACGTCCCCACTCGCAGTTTTTACCTTGGCGGTCCACGAGAGCTGGGGCATACCGAGCGAAAACGCTATCATGCATAGCGAAAACTCGATCACGTCCGATTGCTCCTCCGCTTCTTTTCTTGCCCGCGTCAAATGGGATTGTCTCTTGATGAACCGAACGTCCCGGCGATCGCTTGGAATCTTGTTTTGGTGCTTGATCACCTTGTCACTGTTTTACGCCTATTCCGCAACGACGCGGTCATCCGGGTCGGATCATCGCAACGAGTTCGCTGCATTCTTGTTCGGCAATTCAACCCATCTGGTTGCGAGCGACCCAACCAAGACCTTGCAGAAATACGATCCGGTTTTTAGGCAAACCGAGGAAGGGGTTTGGAAACAATCGGGATACGTCACGGGGCTACGATCAGAGGGATCGTCGGCCAATCGGATTGGTTTGACATGGTATGACCCAACCTTGTCGGCATCCGAATTCGAGCTGGTCTACTATCGCAACGCAGGCCGTTTAGAGGATGTGGTTCGGATCATGCTTCCAGCCGAAAAACGGCTGCGTATCCAGCAGCAACTGGCGGCGGCGTTCAACGCACATGGGCAGGAATTCTCCAATGCATTCGTTCCGCTCGTTCAGCAGAGCATCGAGGAATCGTTGCCGGTGATCGAGGAGGAATTTCGAAAATCAATTGCTCGTCATCACGCCGAGGTCGAGCATCTTGCGGACCGTTGGAACGACGAAGTCGTCAGCGATCGGCTGATCCCGTTAGCCCGCCAAGAGATACTGCCGATCGTTCGTCAGCACGGTCAGCCCACGGCGGAAGCAATTGGCCGCGACGTTTGGAATCGCGCGTCGGTTTGGCGGTTCGGTTGGCGAGCGGTATACGATCGCGCGCCGCTGCCGGAGCAGAATCTTGTCCAAGAAGAATGGCGGCGTTTTGTCGAGCAAGAAGCCGTGCCGGTGTTCGAACGGCATGTGGACGAGATTGTGGAAAGTGTCCAGAAGATCTTAGCGGAAACCGCGGCAAACCCAAAGGTGCGAAGCGAATTGGCGGACGTGCTCAAGCAGCTTTCGAATGACCCCGAGGCGCAAGCGTTGGTCAAAGCGGTTTTAAAAGAGACGCTGGTGGACAACCAAAATGTCCGACAAGTCTGGGGCCGTGTGTGGCAAAGCGACGAAGCCAAGCAAGCGATCGAGATGGCGGGAGAGCGAATGGAGCCGGTTGTCCGCAAAATCGGTGACGAGCTTTTTGGTTCCCAGCAGACCGGAATCGATCCGATGTTCGCACGAGTGTTGCGAAACCAGATCTTTGGAAAAGACCGTCGTTGGTTGGTGGCTCGCCACCGAACGGACACCGCCTCCGAGGAACTGATCCAGATCGTCAAGGCCACCGATTCGATGGTCTACCCCGTTGTGTATTTGGCGTCGGAAACCGGATCGGGCAGCGAGGGAGGGCGACCATGAACGATACCCAACCTGATGACGAAAAATCGGTGCTGCCGCTACGGCTGATCGATCTCGAGATTCGGGCGGGGTCGCGAGTTCTGATCACCGACACGAATGTGACGATCGCAGCCGGCAAGATCACGGTGATTGTCGGCGGCAGCGGCGCGGGGAAGTCCGTGTTGCTCCGTGCCTTGGCGGGTTTGCTGCCCAGCGACGGTGAGGTGATCTCTTGGACCGGTCAAATCGATCTTGGCGAGCCCGCCGCAGAAACCACTCGGTCGTCGAATCTGGCGAAACGGGTAGGGATCGTGTTTCAACAATTCGCGTTGTTTGATGAGTTGTCACCAACAGCGAATGTCCAATTTGCGATCGATCATCGCAGCGATCCGAAGAAGCCTCCGTTGCAGTCGGCGCCCGAGTGGCTTGATGAACTCGGTGTCCCAATGCAGACCGGGGTTGCCGCTTTGAGCGGTGGCCAGAAACAGCGGCTCGCCATCGCGCGAACGTTAGCCGCCGATCCGGAAGTGATCCTTTATGATGAACCCACCAGTGGGCTTGATGCAGCGAGTGGTCGAAAGGTCGCCGAACTGATTCGCCACACCCAAGCGATGCATCGTCGAACCAGCATTGTCGTGACGCATGACTATGACACGCTGCTACCGATTGCCGATGAAGTGCTGTTGCTCGATTCCCAGCAGAAGCGTTTATTGCCGATTCCCAAGGATCAATGGGCACGGGTTCCCGAGCGGATGAAGCCGGTTCAATTCGATGAACAAGGGGTTCCGGAGCCGCGACCGCATTCCTGGGCAACTCGGTACGCACTTCTCGCGCGACGAGCTGTCGATGATTTCCTGGCCGCAACCGGATCGGCATTGGCAACGACGGTTTGCTTGCCTTCCGAACTTCGTCCCGTTTTTCCCCATCTGCGCTGGGGGCTACGTTTTGTTCTGCATTATTTGCGATTGGTTGGCGGCCCGTCGGCTTGGGTTTACTTGATCTTGGCGGGTTTAATCATTGGATTCACCAGCACCTATTTCACCTTTCGGTTCCTGCCATTTCGGGCCTACACCCAGCCGCTACTGATCGATGAATTGCTCGCCTCGGTCGGTTTCGCACTGTATCGAATTCTCGTCCCGGTTTTGGCGACGGTTTTGATCGCTGCCCGTTGCGGTGCGGCCGTGGCAGCGGACGTGGGGGTCAAACGCTACGGTGGCCAAGTCGATGCGCTACGGACACTCGGGGTGAAGCCAAGAGCCTACCTCTTATTGCCCATCGTGATTGCCTTCTTGATCGCAACGCCGATGCTGCAGTGGCTGTCCTTTTCGGCTGCGAAGATGATCAGTGTGGTGACCTTTGTTGCTGCCTATCCATCGATCGGCCCCCATTTTTGGCAGCAACATTTTTTGCGGAATTTGACGAGCGATACCAGCCTGTTCTTGGCGGGATGGAAGTGGGTGTTGGCAAAGAACTTGCTGTGTGGTTTTGGGACAGCGGTCATTGCTTACTATCGCGGGCTATCGCCAAAAGATTCTGCCAGCGATGTCAGTCACGCGATCACTTCGACCGTGTTGTGGACAACGCTGTATGTGTTGGTCGTACACTTCGTCGTCGCCTTGATCGAATTTTGAGAGCTAATTCATCCCAAGCCAATCCGGCAACCACAAGCTGATCGACGGTACGAAGGTAACGATCAACAATGTAGCGATCAGTGGGACTAAGAAGGGTGCGATGCCGCGCATGATCACGGGCATGCTGGATCCCGTGACGCTGCTGAGTACATACAGGACCAATCCGACGGGTGGCGTGATCAGGCCAATCACGAGATTCAAAATCATCACGATCCCAAGATGCAACGGATCGATCCCAAACTGAATCGCAACCGGTAGCAACACAGGAACGCAGATCAACAGCGCCGCGGTGGGTTCCAGCAGCATGCCCACCAAAAGCAAGAATGCGTTGACCAACAGCAAAAAGACAATGGGGTTGTCGGTAACCGCCAGCAGTGATTCTGCGACCATCTGTGGCCCCTGCTCGCGAGCAATGATCCATCCGAAGAGGCTGGCGGAGGCAACGATTAGCAAAATCGTTCCCGTCGTGGCCGAGGTTCGCAAGAAGACATTCGACAAGGCTTTCCAGCTCAGCGATCGGTAGCAACCCCCTAAGACCATCATGTACATCACCGCCGCCGCAGCCGCTTCGGTCGGAGTGAACACGCCGCCGAGAATGCCTCCGAGAATAATGACCGGCGTCAACAAGACGGGGATCGCGGCAGCCACGGCTCGCCCCGTTCCCGATGCCTCGATCCTTTCCGATTCCGCATTTGCGATTTCGACACGATCAGCTGCCAGCGGATGCCGACGAACGTGTAGAAAGACATGGAGGCACAACGACGTCGCCAAAATCAATGCGGGAATCACGCCAGCAAAAAATAGCCCGCCGACCGAGACGCCAGCGGTGACCGCAAAGATAATCGCGGGAATACTTGGCGGCATGATGGGGCCGATCATCGAAGAGGCGCCGGTCAGTCCAAGCGAGAATCCTTCGTCATAACCTTCCTTCCTCATCGCGGGTACCAACACCGCGCCCAATCCCGCCGCGTCGGCAATCGCAGCGCCGCTCATCCAGGAAAACATCACGCTGCATCCAACATTCACGTAGGCCAAACGCCCCGGCAAATGGCGAAGCAAGCGGGCCAACAAATCGAACAATCGCTGTGACAAACCTGCCGCATTCGCCAGATAGCCCGTCATGATGAACAGGGGAACCGCCAACAGAGGAAAACTGTTGATCCCCGCGACCATACGTTGCAGCGCAACTCCCATCGTGATGTCGGGCGAAATGGCCGTGTACAGCAAACAGGGCAACAGCATGGCGTGGGCCACGGGGACGCGAACCGCCATCAAGCCAAGCATGCCGAGTACCAAAAGCAACAAGGTCATGTTTGTTCTCGCGAAGGGTTGACGGGCTTGCCAAAAAGCCCCACGGCTGCATGAAACGACATCATCGCCAACCCAAAGCTGGCCGCGGCATACCATAAACTCATCGAAACGCCCGTTCCGGGTGAACCGACCGGCCAAACTCGCCATACGAATCGGAATCCGCCAATCAACAACATCAAACAGGTGACCATCACGATCGCGCCCGCTAACTGATCGCACATCCGACTCGCTCGTGGCCCAATCCGGCTGGGGAGGACATCGACCGTAATATGCTCCTGTTCCGCAGTGACGAATCCAGATGCGACAAAGGAGAGCCAGATCAAAGCCAACCGTGCGACCTCTTCGCTCCACGAAATGGGTGAATGAAACAGATACCTTGCGAGGACTTGCCCCGCCAACGTGACGACGACAACGGCCAGCAGAATCATCGCCATGGCCTTTTCAAACCGGACGAGATACAAGCTCACTCGCGTCCAGGGTGATGATGTGGATTCAGCGTTCATTGGCGATCTGCAAATAGAGGTCACTGAAGGGGAATCCTTCACGAAAGAACTGTCGCGATCGTTCTTCAAAAGCAGCGACCTCGACGTCTTCGACAATTTGGATCTCTGCATCACGTTTCCATCGCTGAAGCAGTTCGGCTTCTTGATGCCGGATCCCTGACAACACCTTGTCCCCGAGTCCCGCAACCGATTGACGCAGGGCCGTCTGCTGCGGCTCGCTCAATCGTTGCCACACCCGTTCGTTGATCAACACCAACACCGATGATTGGACGTGCCCGGTTCTGCTAAGGTAAGATTGGACCTCTTGAAACCCTTTCGCTTGGATGACCGGTACGGGGTTCTCCTGCCCGTCGGCGATCCCCTGTTGCAGTGCCATGTAGACTTCGGAGAACGCGATCGGCATCGGGCTGGCACCGAGCGCTCGGCCGGTGGCTTGCCACACCGAGGATGCTGGCATACGCAATCGAAAACCCTGTAAGTCGTCGGGATGCCGGACCGGACGATTGCCCGTGATGTGGCGAACACCGTAAGCCCAGGTGCCTAGCACGCGGATACCGAAACGTCGTCGCAATTCTTCCCAATGCGGCTGCATCACGGGGCCATCGGCGATGCGGAGCATGTGTTCGAGGTCCTTGAACGCGTAGGCTGCGTCAAACACGCCGACCGGCGGATGCCACATGGCAAGAAAGGAAGGACCGGCAATGGCCAAATCAATCTCGCCGGCAACCAGTTGTTCCAACAGCTCCGATTCGCTTCCCAGTTGCGATGCGGGGTAGACACGAAGTTCCATTTCGCAGTCGGCGTCCACAAGCTGAGCGTTCAACTGCCCCGCGCCGAACGTATGGGTTGGACTGTTGACTTCGTACACGTGCCCCATTCTCAAACGGAGCATGCCATCCGACCGGATAGCCGAATCGCAACCCATTTGGGTCAGAGCCAACGCAAATGCGGCGACGATCGAAAGAGCACGAAAACTGCTACAACCGGTCTTGTGCTCGTAGTTAATCACGTTTTCGTTGTCCCCCTGCTGACTCGAAGCAGCGAAAAGGCCAAGTATTGGCTAAAATGACCGACCAAACGGTTGGCAGTCCCATGCGGTGGATATCCGGTTCACCGCTCTACTTCGCTTGATGAATGTACAGGAAAATGGACAAGAAAGCAAAAAAACGGCTCGATGTGATTAACAAGAAACTAACGACGCTTCGTCCCCGGCTCGCGGGATCGCGGCAGCAGGCAGATGATCCGGACGAACTTCGCCAGCTTGAGGAAGAAGTCGCCAAGTTGGAAGCCGAAGTGAAGCAATTGAAAGAATCAAAATAGTTTTGTGACGCCCGAAGTTTCTTCACACCACAGGCTCTGGTTCTACAGAGGACGTTCCTGTTGCAACGTCTGTTCGAAGAACCCAAAAGAACCCGAAGGTGTCGAGGGGACTGTCATGAGTATTTTTTCGAGAGTGTCGGATATCATCAACGCGAACGTCAGCGATATGCTCGATCGCGCCGAAGATCCGGAAAAGATGGTCAAAATGCTGATCTTCGAGATGGAAGAACAGATCAGCTTGGCTCGCGCCGGCGTGGTGAAGGCGATCGCGGGCGAAAAGAAGTTGGAGCTCAATTTGACGAAGAACCGCGACGAAGCGGCTTCGTGGCACGCGAAGGCTGAGGCGGCCGTCACACGCGGTGACGAAGAATTGGCTCGCAAATGCTTGGCTCGAAAAAAAGAGCACCAGCGGATTGCCGAGAGTTTGCAGCCGCAGTGGGAGCGAGCCAACCAAACCAGCGGCACGCTGAAATCGGATCTCCGCCGATTAGAGGAAAAGCTAGACGAAGCGATTCGTCGTCGCGACAGTCTGATCGCTCGGCAAATGGCGGCGGAGGCACAGAAAGAGGTGCAAAGCGTTGCCCCGGCGTTGAACCGTGTCCAACGTCATTTCGACAAGTTCGATCGGATGGAACGCCGAATCGAGGACATGGAAGCCGAGGCTGCCGCAACCGCAGAGCTATCCAGCGCCGCAACCGAGTTGTGTCGTGAGGTTGAGCGGAAGCAGCAAGATGCCGAAGTCGAATCGGAGTTGGCGGCGTTGAGAGCGAGCTGCCAGAAAGATCCGTCGTAGGACGCCAACGTTGAGTCTTCGGTTTTCCGGCAAGATCCGGCAACGAATGCCTTGCCGCTCCAACGTGGTTGCAACGGAGTTCAAGAACGCACCGCCCTCAGGCCTGACAAGGTCTGTTGATGCCTTTGCAAGAGGATTCCCATGTCCGAGCCCGCAGTCTCCTGCCCCAATTGTGCTCACCCCAATGCCGCAAACCCATGGTGGTGTGAAAATTGCGGCACGCTTCTACCGCTGCGGCTTCCAACTCCTTTGCCGCCCGATCCCCCCTTGCTTAGCGAGCGAACTCAACTCTACCAGCGCGCGCTTCGCGATTTGGAGAGCTTAAAAAGGGATCAGAAGGTTGATCCGCAGACCTACGATCCCATCCGATCTTTCTATCAACAACAACTTGCGGAGATGGAAGCGATGGTCGCCGAGCGACGTCGCACCAAATCGGTTTTCCAACTGCTTACCGACGCGCATCGGGCAGCGCAGGACGGCAACCTGGAATTTGTCATGTCGCTATTGCAGCGTGCGGCAAGCGAGGAGCAGGGCGAATACCACGTCGCCCGCGTGATCGCGGAGGTGGCTCAGAAGCAAGATGCCAAACGCGTTGAGCAGGCGGAGCAAGAGGCACACGAGCAGGCGGCACGAGAACGGATGGCGCGAGCCGCGGAATCGCCCATGGGGGGAATCACATTAACGAACCAGCTTGACGAGAACGAGGGGGTCGAGTCCGAGGCTTTGAAGGTTGAATTGGCCAATGCTGACTCGGATCGCGAAGAGGTCATTGTTGCTGCGTTGGTCGAGTCGAAGCACGTGGCGAGTTTTACAGAAACGGTGGACGAGACGCCGAGTCCGATCCAGCGATTCGTCGAAGCGACATCACAGTGGTCGTCGATCGTGAAACCTTTCTTGCTTGACAATGTCGGCTGGTTCGTCGGCGCTTTCTTGGTGGTGGCCGGATTCGTTGTCTTAATCGTGACGTTCTGGAGTAACATCGAGCAGAATCGCATCTTGATGCACTCTCTTGCCTTTGTCTCGTTGGCGTTCGCGACCGCTGCCTTCTTTGCATCCGCCTACTTTATGCGGCTGAAGTACCCGCAGTTGGAAAGTTCCAGCAATGTGCTGCTGACGATCGTGGCGTTGTTGATCCCCTTGGTTTTTGCCGCCGCCCTGCTGACGTCGCTAATTCCTGGCGTCACTGCTGGTCCCGTTCTTCTCTTCTTGCCGGTGTAAATCATGGACATTACCGCAGTTTGGATCGGTTTGCTTTACGGCGTTTTCTCGGCAATGCTTTGCTACGTCGTCGCGATGATGACTTCCGGGTTGTTTGCGAGGTCGTTTTATCGTTTGTATGCTCGCGAGCTGATCGCGATCTGTTCCGTGATGCTCTCGGCGCCGGGTCTGCGATGGTTGGCCAATACGAATCCCCATCTCGCGTCAATCGCGTTGACCTTGGCACAGTTCGCCGTCGCCGGCATTCTCGGTTACGGCGTCTTTCGGTTTAACCGAGATTACATGAAAGGTGTGTTCATTGGCCGCAGTACCGCTGCGTATTTCACGTTCGGAACTCTCGCGAATGCGGCCGTGGTGACACTAACCTTCTTGCATTTATCGGTGACACGGGCTCCGAACTGGCAAGACCAAGTAAGTGGATTTGTTGGAGTGTGGCATTACGGCCCCCTGCTGATGCTACTGGCCGCGATGGTCTTTCACACCGACTACTCTCTCAAACGGGCCGTTGGCGATCTGCGAAAATTCAGCCGTTTTACCTTCGTCGGCTACGCGATCTCGTTTCTTGGACTGGCGTTCTCGGTCGTGCCCTATTTGGTCAACTCGCACACGTTCACGCCCCTTGCTGGGCAGCAGAGCCCGCTGCTGCAAAACTTCTTTTGTAGCCAAACGCTTGTGATCGCAATCGCTGTCTATGCGTGGTTGGTGTGGCGGTACGAATCGATTCCACCGTTGTTCGTCCTGTTGCTCTCGATCATGGGGTTGTACCACGTGCTCGTGACACAGTGGGTGGTGCGATCCTGTGGCGTGGCGAGTTGGGCCATTGCTTCGTTACCGCTGTATGGAGGATTGGCCACGATGAGTCAGTTCTTTGGTCAATGGGATGATCGCAAGCAAAAGTCGATCGAGCGAAGCGGCGTTGAATCGGTCGCCATGCGTTTTGCGATACCCTTTCGATTTGTCGAAGTGGCGCTGCTGGTGGCTGTGTTTTCGATCACGCTGTGGGTTCGCATGTCGGGATTGGACTCGGATGGAGCCATTTGGCTTGCTGCCACGTTTGCGATCTACGCGTGTTTTTTCTTCGGCATGGCGATTGTCAGAAAACAGCCGCACTGGATCTACATCAGCTGGATTCTGGCGGGTTCGGCCGTTCTCGCAGGGCCGCTGCCCTACACCGAACCGATGTCGGTTGCAATGCTAGCCTCGCTGGCATTGGCAGGGGCGGGGATGGCATGTGCGGGCCATATTCGAGGATTGAAATGTGCATGGCGAACGCCGTTGACGGACGGTGGTTTCCTTTCGGCGATTCTGGTTTGCATCATCGTGCTCGTTCGACATGTTTCGGGTCACCCTGCGTATCACTTTGCTCCCGTCGGCACACTCGACGCAGTCGCGCTCACGGTGTCGGCGTTGGCATTCGCCGCTACTGCGTACCAATATCGATCGTGGTTACCGGTTTTTGGTGTGCTGGTTGCCTTGGCAATTGCGGTGCCGCCTTGGAGCGCCGCAGTCGGGTTGTTCGCCACGGTTGTCGCAGCGTTCTTGAGCAATCGGTTGTCCTCGGAAAACGTGCTGGCATTAGAGAATCGCGTCCGTTTTGTCGGTAAGTACCGCATGCCGATGGAAGACGTGCTTCCGGGGCTTTACGCGAGTCCGCTTTCGATGGGGGCGATCCCGTTGTCGCTGATCGGTTTGCTGATCTCCCTAATGCACGTCATGCAAGACAACTATGATTTCTCGATTCTTTTGGGGGCCGCAATTTCAGCGATCGTGCTTGGGATCTTAACTCGCACCTACCGGTTACCTTGGCTCTACATTGTTTCGATTTTGGCAGGCTACTTCGCGGTTCATGCGTCCGCTCACGGGTATCTTCTTCGAGGTCTGCCCAACGACGATGCCGTGTCCGTTCACTTGTGTATCGATGCTGCGATCTCACTTGCCGGTTGGATTGCAGCGACCGGCTATGCGACGTGGTGTGGCTTCTTGTTCCGCCGCGTCCATGAAGACCAAGAAGCAGCCGTAATCCGCCGCCGTGACTACTACAGCGGGATTCTGTTGGATCTGACTTGCATCATCGCCATCGCCACTTTCGTGATCACGGTTCTGTTCTGGATCGCGGGCGATGGCAAGCCCGGTTTGTTGGCGATCAGTGCCGCATTGACGGCGCTCTTGTTCGCAGGTGCTGGGCGAGTTTACCGGACTCGGCTTGGATCCTACTTGGCGCTCGCGTCCTTCACGGTATCGGTCATGAATGTTCTCGTCCTGTTCGAGTACTCGCTTCCACAAATTGCTTTGGCCGTCGCAGGCATGGGGCTTGTCGCCTCGGCCTACTCCTGCGTAGCGTGGCGAATTTCGGTGGGTGACTCCGAGTTGGATTCAGGTTCTCCGGATCAATGGAAACCTGCGATCCGCTTGCTCGAACGAGATGCGACGGGGCTTTGGTTGCGACCGCTGGCGATGTATGCCTTGCTCACCTGTGTGGCTGCGGTGCTGGTTGCTTTGCAGAGTGATTTTTCCCGTGGTGAACGTTTTGTCCTCAGCGACATGACTCCGATCACGTTGGCAATGTGTAGTGTCGCATTCTTGATGAGTACTCGAGCGTTTCGGAGGCCCATCACCTACATCACCTCCATTGCGTTGGGGTATGCTTCAGTTCATGCGCTCGGAGTCCTCGCGGTTCAGGCGGGACGGATCCACGTCACCCCCGCACCGATGCACTTGGCCATTGCTGCGGCCGCGTCGCTGGTCGGTTGTTTGTTGGCGGCTTTGCTCGTCGTCGCAATCAACCGGCGCAACCGGCATGCGTTGGATACGGATCGGCTGATTGACAATCGCGAGTACTATGCCGGCATCTTGCTTCATTTCAGCTCAGGGGTGATTGGTGCCTTGCTGCTAGGGCTGGCCGCGTTGGTTGCGACTTGTGATTGGAGCCAGACACAGGAACTGCATCTGATGCTTTGGGTTAGCGTTCTGTTGACGGCTGCCTTTAGTCTGTCGGGGCTGATCTATCGCTCGCGTCTTCAGACCTATTTGGCGATCGCCGCTGCGTGCTTAGGGCTCTACACGGTTGTTGCCGTTTGGGTTCCCGAAGCGTATCGCGAAACCTATCAAACCTTCGCCTTGTCGGTCACCGGGTTGCTGTTGGTCGCCATCGCCAAACGGATCGAAGGGCGAGCAATACGGACGACCGATCTCGCATCGCCGCGACCAAGACGGCTGGAGTGCTGGCAGCAGTCCGTGCTTCCGCTGGTGCCGCAACATGAGTCGCTTTGGTCGTGGCCTCTTGCACATGTTTCGGTCCTCTTGTCCTTTTTCACCCTGCTCTTTGTCGGCCAGGATTGGATCGGACACCCCGAACAACGACATCGAACGTGGCTGCAGGTTCTACCCATCTTTTTCGTCGCCGCGTCGCTGTGGGTGGCGTCGTTGACGGAAGCATTCCGCTTCGTGTCACGTGGACTACTTGTGGAGCGCCACCGAGACGATGCCGATTCACGCTTCGGTCAAGGGATCGTGGAACGAGGGCTATTGTACGTCTCATCATTGATCGTTGCAGCAGCGGGGGTTCACATGACGGTTCACCTGTTGCAACTGCAGACGTTCGCTTGGCCAGCTGTTTTCCATTGGCATCTGCTCGTCACGATGTTGATAGCGACGACCGCTTGGGCGGCTGCCAGCCTGTATACAAAACGTTGCGTAGAGGGAATGCCAACGTCGAAGGATCCGCAACGGCTGAAAGCCAATCAAATGATCTACGGTGGCTCGGTTTATAGCACTTCGACATTTGCCGCCGGTCTCGTCCTTTTCGGCGTCTGTTGGTTCGGGATTCCGCCGCATGAGGTCTCGCTGCCGCTATTCGGTGTGATCACGCTGTTGGTCGTTCTGTTTGCGCTCGCCAGTGCGACCTATCGATCCGAGTTTCTTTGCCGGGTTTCGCTCCTGACGTTAGGGCTTGGCATGTTACACGCTGCTTTAGCGGCAATGCGTTGGATGCCAGAGATGGGGTGGCTCGACCCAGTTTTGATCACGCTGCTAAGTGTCGTGCTGATGTTGGCTAGCCAACGGTATCGCAAGCACAATTCGGGCCTTTGGACACGTCCGCTTTGCGATGTTTCCATCTTCTACGCGGTCGTCGGATTGGTGTTGATCGGCGTGCGTCCACTACTCGGTGGATCTCCCGACCACACCGCAATCCTTGCCATGATGACCTGCATGTTGGCGGTGTGCACGTTTGCGCTGGCAGCGTTGGCGTACCGGACGCCGCTGTTGACTTATCTTTCGGTCGGAATCTTCACACTCAGCACAATCCCGATGCTGAGGATTGCGGACCAACCCCTGACACAATGGAGTGTGGCCTTGTCCGCAGCGGCTTTGGTCCTTGGGTTCATCGCCTTGGCTGTGGAACAGATGGAGAGACGATCGAGTGCTGTTCTTCGAGAATCCCGCGTAGGCGTTTTGTCTCAGCTTTACCAGCGTCCATTGATTCGATGTTCTGCAGTCTTGGCTCCCCTTGCGATCGTCCATTGCCTCGCAATTGCGGTTCAACACGGCTGGGACGTAGCGCAAACGCCTCTGATCGCTTCGTGTGCATTGGGGGCAACCACGCTGATGCTCAACGCGCGTTCTTTGATTGCGTTGCACCGCGATACTTTCGCCCGGCTGCTCGTTTATCTTGGTGCCTTCGCGATCGCGGGCTTTACCCTGGCCCTTGCTTCGTTGCTGGGCGGGTCGGCCGCAGTTGGATTGACTGCTGCGATGACTGCGCTCGGAATGATCAGTTCTGGGCTGTGGTTGCTCGAACGCTCACGGTCGGCGAGTGACACAACCACCGAAAGAACCGGTTATCGGTTGTCGTTCGGGCAGCCACTTTCGCATGTTGGTCCAGGGTTGTCGTTCGTCGCGATCGGCATCGCCTTGGGGTCCGTGTTGGTGTCGTTGATGGCTGGACCTGGCGCCCGTGGGTTGGTTGAGACGTTCACGTCTCTCGACTGGGCTTTGCTGCGTCCCACGGCCGTCACCATTTTGATTGCTGCCGCAGTCAGCTTGCTAGCCGTCCGGGCTCAATCGAAAATCCTTTGGTTGTATTCGGCCGTGGCTCTTGCGATTGTAGGACTTTGTTTGCTGGGCAAGACACAATTCCATGGCTCCGTCGCGCTGGCGGTCATCGGAGCGTTGATGCTATTGAATGCGATCGTTGTCGTTGCCAGGGTTGTTCATCGCCAACACGCATCGGTTGCATCACTGCTGCGAGTTGCTCAGGATGACTCGACACGCTTAACCTGTGCACGACCCTTGTTTGAGATTCCGGCTCTGTTCACTGCCGTGCTGCTGCTTGTTCAATTGACGTACCTGGCTTGGCTTCTCCTTGGCAATCAAGCCTTGGCGTTCTCTTGGCCATGGTTGTGGGCGGGTCTGTTCAGTGGCGGACTTTTCTTCCACGTGATGTACCTTCGCCCGCGATCGGAATACGTCCACTTGTTAGTGATCAGCAGTGTGACCGGAATCATTGGAACGGTCATGTCGTATCACTCGCTGCTGACGGTCGACGTTGCGTTGTCGGTTTTGGGGATCGCTTGGGGAACGGTTGCATTTGTAATCGATCGTCCGTTGGGTCGGCGTTTGGCGATTGGATTCCGTTTGTCATGGTCGTCGCAGCATCGCTGCCGGGCCGAGCGTCATTTGGTGGGGTGGTCAGCTGGTCTGATCGCCGGATCGTTGGCGTTTGCGGTTTCAAATGCAGTTGGTCTCTTGAGCGGCGAAGCCAACATGACAACAACCCTCTTGTTGGCAACGTTTGCCACGGCAATCGGCGCGTTCCGATGGCGAACTGCGTCCGCGGCGACGTTATCGGCGGTGCTGCTGCTCCTCTCACTTGCATCCGCGGCGTTCCGCTATGGTGATGTCGATGCACTGTACCAATACGCGAGCTTGATCGTTGCAGTGATTACGGTCGTCTACTTCGGGGCGAGTCAAATCATGAGTCGGATGGCGACGACCGACCGGGACGATCGTTTTTACGGCGACGTTGCTCAATCATTATCCAAAATGGCAAGTCTTTTCAGTGCTGTCGCCATGTTCGCGGCCATCGGTGCGATCGCAAAGCCGTATGCTGCGGCTCCGATCGCAATTTCGCTTGGCGTCGTTAATCTGCTATGGGCTTGGAAGGCTTGGGTGTCTCACCGCGAAGCCTATGCTTACGCGAGTCTCATCGGCGGACTGTTCACGGTAGCATACACTTGCAACACCCTGCTCCACCTGCGGCTAGTGCAAGATTCACTTGCAGCATTCATGGTGATTTGTGGCTGCTTCGTGCTTTATGCGGTGAATATCTTGGCCAGTCGGTCGAGTCGAGGAGGCTTGAGGACGTTCATTCAACCCACGTACTACATTGCCCTGACTCTTCCGCTGTTGCTTTTGGTTTCGATACCGCTTCATCAGCGGGCGGTGGCAGCCTTTGTCCTGTTAGCAGCGGGCTCCTTTTATCTGGTGATTGCTCATCAATCGCACATGCGTTGGACGATGTATGCCGCTGCTGCATGTGTCAATGTTGCAATCTATCTCTGGGTTCCTGTTGCTCGCCAGTGGACGGGGCTGTACCAACTGTACGTGATTCCTGCGGCCATCACCGTGTTGATCTTTGCTGAATTGCATCGGCGAGATCTGAAGCCCTCCGTGCTTTCAAGCATCCGTCTGGCCGCATCGGGTGCGATTTTGGCCGTTTCGACCTCCGAGGTCTTTTTGACGCAAGATCCTGGGTTGCTGCAATTTGTCTTCGTGCTTGGCTTTTCGCTGTTAGGAATTGCAGCGGGAATTGCGCTACGGGTCAAGCCGTTCGTGTCGGTCGGATTGGCGTTCTTGGTGATCAATGTTGTCAGTCAATTGGGACTCCAATTTCATCAAGAAGGAGGAATCATCCGTGCGGTGATCCTGATTGGCGTTGGGCTTGTGGTGCTCATCGCGATGATCTTCTTCAACATTCACCGCGAACGGATTTTGGCACGCTATCGAGGATTCATGTTGGACGAGCATTGGCAGTAGCATGGTTGACGGACCATGATAGGCAACCGAAACTGGGTTTGCTGCCGTTATCCTTCCCAGGGCTGTTTATGAAAACCAATCCACTTCGCACGTCCGTCATTGGCAGCTATCCCTTTCCTGGATGGCTGGAATTCGCGTCACAAAACCTCGATCAATTTGGACCGATCGATGTCGCCGAGATGCAAGAAGATGCCGCCGTTGCGGCGGTGCGTGACCAAGTTGCGTCCGGATTGGATGTGATTACGGATGGAGAGCAAACGCGTTTGGATTTCAACCTCTCCTTCTACGGCTATTTGCAAGGTATCGACCTGGAATCCTCGCTACCGCGTCGATGGGGGCCACCCGCGCACGATCAGCGAGGAAAACACGACATCGTCGGCACGCTCAGCGCACCTGGCGGGCTTGGTGCGGTCGAAGAGTTTGAACGATTGAAATCGATTGCATCCGACATTGTCCCTGAACGCGTGACCTTGAAAGCCAGTATCCCAGGGCCCTTTACCTTGTCAGGACGCTTGAATCCGAACAAGCAATACCCAGACCGCTTCGCGATCACCGAAGCCTTGCTGCCGTTGGTGCGCGAGGAAATCACGCAGTTGATGAACCATGGCTGCAAGGAGATCTGTGTCGATGAACCCTCGATGAGCTGTTATGCGCATAAAGAAGACACCAGGCGCTTTGTGGATATCTTTAACCGTACCATTGAACCCATCGTCGGCAAGACACGCGTCTGCATGCACATGTGTTTTGGAAACTTTAAGGGGCGAAGTGTCGGAGGAAAGCGGCCGGAGTGCATGTTCCCTGACTTTTTGGAGATGAAGGTCGATGAGATGCATTTGGAGATGGCGACGCTGAACTTTGCTCCGTTGGAGTTGATCAAACAGGTGACCGATGCGGGAATGGATGCGGCGGTTGGAGTGGTCGATGTAAAAAGCTACTACATCGAAACGCCCGAAGACATCGCGGATCGAGTCAAGGCTTGCTTGAAGTTCTCGCCAGCGGACCAATTGGTGTTTGCACCCGATTGTGGGCTCAGCCAAACGGCTCGCTGGGCTTCGCGTCAGAAGTTGGCGAATATGGTCGAAGGGGTTCGCCGTGTGCGCGAGGGGTTGAAACTGTGAGTTTGATCCCAGCGGTTCAAAAGGATGAGGTGTTGCAGCGTGATTTTCAATCGGCCGTTCCCGCTGAAGGCATTCTCCTTTGGTGGCTCGGGCAAAGTGGTTTCCTGATCAAGAGCGAATACGGCACGGTGTTGTTCGACCCCTATCTTTCCGATTCGCTGACGGATAAGTACCGCGATACGGATAAGCCACACGTCCGCATGACGGAAAGGGCCATCAAGCCGAGCCAACTGACTGGCATTGATCTGGTCACCTCAACGCACAATCACACCGATCACTTGGACGCCGCCACCCTCGGTCCGTTGATTGCTGCGAATCCATCGATCAAGTTGGTGATTCCCGAAGCGAATCGAGCCTTTGTTGCGAAGCGACTTGCTTGTGATTTCGCGTGGCCGATTGGGTTGTCGGATGGGCAAAGCGAAACGGTCGGGGCGATAACGATTCACGCGGTGCCGGCGGCTCATAACAACGTGGATCGTGATCAACAGGGCCGGTGCCATTACCTGGGGTACATCGTCCAATTGGGACCCAACACGATCTATCACAGCGGCGACACGTTGATGTATGACGGGATGTCCGAGATCTTGCGGCCGTTCGCGGTCGATTTGGCAATTTTGCCCATCAACGGCATGCGGCCTGAGCGACGCGTGTCGGGGAATCTGTTTGGCGACCAAGCGGCCCAATTGGCTCACCAGATCGGGGCTCGGATGGTGGTGCCATGCCACTATGACATGTTTTCTTTCAACACCGAATCGCCGGATATTTTCATAGACACTTGCAAAATGCTCGGTCAACCCTATCGCATACTCGGATGTGGCGAACGATTTGCGTTTTCGTGACATTTTGTCGCAGTCCGAACGCGACTTGGGCGGCCTTAGCTAGCAAGCGACTTTGCCGTTTGAGCCGGTTGGCGAGAGTTTTGGACGATTCGGCGACATTGTGACAAAAAGTTTGCACAACGGTTACATAAGTCTCCGCCTCTAAACGGGGCGATGACGGTACAATACCGACGGAATTAACAGGACGATGGATCGCGAGTTGCGGGACTTAGCCAATTGTTTTTGGCTCGGCCGCCGGCATCCATCAATCATTGCTGCAAAGTATGCATAAAGGAAATAGAAGAGATGTCATCTACGGCTAGCCGAGCAGAACCGACCATCATTCAAGGCGGGATGGGAGTCGCCGTTTCGGCGTGGCAACTTGCCAGAGCGGTATCGAAAACGGGCCAATTAGGGGTCATTTCGGGAACCGCTCTTGATGCAGTCATGGTCCGTCGGCTTCAACTTGGGGATGAAGGTGGCCATCTGCGCCGAGCCATGGCCGAGTTTCCTTATCCGGAAATGGCCGATCGGATCCTGAAAAAGTACTTTGTCGAAGGTGGCAAGGCGGACGGCGAACCGCTGGTCGGGACCATGGTCATTCCGATGGAGCCGACGCAGGAGCAACTCGAATTGGTCGTGGTCGCTAATTTCGTCGAGGTTTATTTGGCGAAGGAAGGTCATGACGGAATTGTCGGTGTCAATTTTCTCGAGAAGATCCAGTTGCCTACTTTGCCATCGATCTTTGGTGCGATGTTGGCGGGTGTCGATTACGTGCTGATGGGTGCCGGGATTCCGAAAGCCATTCCCGGAATCCTCGACCGGTTGAGTGAAGGCAAGGCGGTTGAGTTGCCCATTTATATCATTGGCGCCGAGCGTGATGACAATTTCGTGACTCGGTTTGACCCCGTCCAATTCACCAACGGCGAACTGCCTTGGCTACACCGTCCCAAATTTTTGGCGATCGTGGCATCCGCGACCTTGGCAAACATGTTGGCCAAGAAAGCCAGCGGGTATGTGGACGGGTTCATCGTCGAAGGTCCGACGGCGGGCGGACACAACGCACCACCACGAGGACCGAAGCAGACGAACGACCGGGGCGAACCGCTGTACGGGAAACGCGATGTCGTTGATTTGAACGCGATCGCGGCGCTCGGACGTCCGTTTTGGTTGGCGGGGTCCTACGGGTCACCCGATCAAGTCATGAGAGCTTTGGAGTCAGGGGCAACCGGGGTGCAAGTGGGAACGGCGTTCGCATTTTGCGAAGAGTCGGGTTTCAGTGGCGACATCAAGGACGTCGTCTTCAACATGGTCAAAGCGGGCGAGGTGGATGTGAAAACCGACGCCGAGGCTTCACCCACCGGATTTCCGTTTAAGGTGCTGCAAATCGAAGGTACGATGTCCGACGAAAAGGTCTACAAGGCACGAACCCGCGTTTGCGACTTGGGCTTCTTGCGCGAAGGCTATCGCAAGCCGGATGGATCGGTCGGTTGGCGATGTCCATCCGAGAAGATCGCTGCATTCACTTACAAAGGTGGCGATGCGGACGACACGGTTGGTCGGAAATGTGTTTGTAATGGGCTGATGACCAATGTGGGTTTGGGGCAACGTCGCAAGAACGGTGAAGATGAGCTGCCACTGGTCACATGCGGAAACGACGTCGCAGGGATCAAAGGCTTCATGAAGACAGCCGGTTCGACGAGCTATTCCGCTGCGGACGTCGTCGAACGGTTGATGTCGAATGTTATCGTGCCGGCCGTCGCCGCCCACTGATCCGGGCAGCGACGGCGATCGGTTGTGAACCGACACTCGCGACAGACGCACGATCGATGGAACAACGGCATCGCGGCGGGAGGTTTGTTGACTCATCCGACGAAAGCGCGCGGAACCCAGACTCGAAGTTTTTTGGAGGTATGACTCCGGTGTCCAATGCTCTCTTAGAAAAGAGTCACCGACGGACGGTCGTCCGCCGGGAACCGGTAGCACCCTTGGCGCACCGTCGACCGGGATATCCCTTGTCAAGTTGCACCTCTGCAGAGCTCGACTCCGTTGCTCCCGGCAACTGCACGATAACCAGTGAAAATAGCTCCTGCCAGCAATGATGGGACACCGGAGAGATGCCTCGAAAACCTCCTGAGCACGCTTCCGCCGGATGAGCCGGCTTGTTGACCTCCCGCGCGACGAGGGATGCGTTGTTGCCCCTGCTGAGAACGTGTTGCCCCTGCTGAGAACGTGTTGCCCCTGCTAAGAACGTGGTACAATGTTGCTTTCTTTGACATTCCCCGTTCACAACGGCTCCCATTTCCATGCAACGAAACGCCCTCGGTAACACCGGCCTTTCTCTTTCGGTTCTCGGTTTTGGTGCGTCCTCGATCGGTGGCGAGTTTCGTCCGATTGAGGTGGGCGAAGCATTGAAATGTGTCAACGTCGCGCTTGATCGAGGGATCAATTTCATCGACACGGCGGCATACTATGGGCGTGGATTGAGCGAGTGCATGCTCGGTCAAGTCTTGCCCTCGGTGCCTCGTGATTCGTATCTGATCAGCACCAAACTCGGCCGGTACGCGCCAAAACACTTTGATTTTAGTGCTAAACGAGTTGCCGAGAGCATCGATGTGTCACTTGAACGGATGAAGATCGAATGCATCGACATGGTCTTTTGCCACGACATCGAATTCGTGAACTTGGACCTCATTGTTGAAGAAACGCTGCCTGCACTTCGCAAGGAAGTGGAGAAGGGCAAAGTGCGTTATTTGGGCGTCAGCGGCTATCCGATGAAGATTTTCACGGAGATGCTCGAGCGAAGTGAACTGGACGTGATTCTGACCTACAACCACTACACGTTGCAAAACGACATGGCGCTTCGATTGGTTGAGCCATGCAAACAGAAAGGCGTGGGGTTGATCAATGCGGCACCGTTCTCGGCGCGATTGCTTTGTAACGCTCCGCTACCCGATTGGCACAAAGCGACACAAGAAGTACGAGACATTACGGCCAAGGCAGCCGCTTATTGCGAGAAACAGGGCACCGACATCGCCAAGCTGGCACTCCAGTATTCGGTGGCCAACGATAGCTTCGCAAGCTGCGTGACCGGTTCGGCCAACCCGGACCGAGTGGCCCAGTGGTGTGATTGGATTGAAGAGCCGCTCGACGAGCACTTGGTTGCCGATGTGAAACAGATCCTTCAACCCATCCACAACTGGGTCTACTATGAAGGCCACCCTGACAACAGCGACGACTAAAGCACGAGGCTTCCGTTACCGTCGTCGGATGTCTTTGACAGGACCTGGCGAATTTCCACCCGCTGATTTCCAGCGATTCGATTACAAGTCGGCGAGGGCTGGCACCCTGAAACCAGGGTTATTGGGGTTCTTCAGCAACGCGTTGGCTTGATCGGCAAAGGGGCCAACGTGTCGTTCGGTAGCCGGATCAAAGGTAAGCATCGGCCCCACCGTGTACTTGGCTTGGGATTCGGAAACTCCGACTCCGTCACGCATCAGTTCATGGAGCTTGACGAAATGTTGCTTCGCAGCTTCGTTACCGTCAAAAGGGGCCGCATCGATTCTGAACGGAGCTTCTTGACCGAGTCGGTACGAGTTGTTCATCAGGTGTCCCAACGTGCAACTGTAGTGAGCTTCTTGAGCCGTCCCATTCGCCATTTCTGGCTCTGCGGCGCGAACCGCTGCGATAAACGAATCCCAGTTGCCGCCCGGGGTCACGTCGCCTGGCTCGACATCAAGTTTTTCCGCCTTCGAGGCGCCCGGACGCTTGATCTTGTATCCACCGTCTTCCACGATCACGCTGCCGTCTTCGAGATAATACTCATTCATCACCTGACGTTCGTAGTTCGCATAGTTGACATTGCGGACGTTGAAGAAAACCATTTGGCCGTTAGGGTACTCGGCCATCGCAAACATCGTATTGGGCGTCTTGCCTTGGTCGTCCCACTGGAAACGCCCACCGATGGCCATGGAGCGAATGGGGTGCGTTTGGTCGTCATCGAGAGCCCAACGAGCGACGTCAAGTTCGTGAGTGCCTTGGTTGTTTAAGTCTCCGTTTCCCGTTTCCCAGAACCAGTGCCAATTATAGGGGTGATAGTTGGCGTGATAGTTTTCAATCACAGCAGGACCTTTCCATAGGTCCCAATTCAAATTCGCTGGTGGCGGGCCGATCGGTTTGTGTCCAATCCCGTCGCGTGGTTTGCAGCAGTAGCCGTAAGCGATTTTCAGTCGAGGCAACTCGCCTGACTTGAGCATTCGATGAAGCCCAGCGATCGTTGCCGAGCTTCGTTTCTGTGTGCCGTGCTGGATCACAACGCCGTACTTCTTCTGAGCTTCCGCGACAATCCGACCCTCGCCGACGTCATGGCTCATCGGTTTTTCCACATAGACATGCTTACCGGCCTGAGCCCCGTGAATTGTGATGAGCGAATGCCAATGATTGGGCGTTGCAACGGAGATCGCATCGACGTTTTTGTCATCAAGCGCCTCGCGAAAATCGCTGACGGCCTGGGTCTTGAATTTCGTATTCCCTTGCGAAGCCTTTTCTTCAAGTACCTTCATGGAATTCTTGAGGACGCGAGCGTCGGGATCGATCACATATGCCAATTCGGTGTTCTCTGCTTTGCTCCAACCTGCGATGTGAGATTGACCACGCCCGTTCAACCCAGCTACCGCGATACGAACGCGATCATTCGCGCCCTGAATCGCACCGGATGCCTTTGTTCCGAGGATCAGAAGTGAGCCAGTCGCCGCCGAAGTCGATTTGATGAACTGGCGGCGGGACGAAGATGATTTTTGGCGTGAGATCATCGCGATGGGTTCCTTAGAGGTGGGAAGAAGCGGTGGGAGGACTTGGTGAGGAGCCGGGAAATCGTTCGGACTTCCTCCGACTAGTATAGAGCGAGACGCGGCGGCGATGGTGCTCGATCAGGCAAGGCAGGCGCAGCGAATTGACCTGCCCGTAGAAAACACACACCAGTAAAGATGGGCAATCTAAGTAGTGTGGGCATATTTTTTGTTGATTATGTCTATTCGGGAGGTAAAGTTGATGGAGATAGACCACTTCGTCACTAGGCGAAGATCTTCTCCTCAAGGGCTCAATACCATGCTTCTCACCAGAATTCTCTCCCTATCGCTTGCCGCGCTGCTGGTTTCGGCAATCGCTGCGCCTGCCCAAGCGTTCATGATTGCTGGGACGGAAAACAGCCAAGAAAACCGACTCGACCTCAAAACGATGGTTAGCGAACTCGCTGAGTTTAGTTCGGACGAGTCCATTACCTGTGAGCAAAAGATCGCTCGCATCGATCAAGCGTTGACGAAACTGGACGCGATCCTCGACGCCGGCACGATGGCAGAGGCAGACGTGCTGGCGACTCGCGACGCGATTCTCGAAATTCGCCGGAACTTGAAGTGCACCGAGCACCATCTTGCGGGTTGTCCCGATTGCCTAGGTGGCGACGTCATGGCCTCACCGATGTATGACGGCGGATTTGCGGCACCGATGATGGACGGCGGATTTGCCTCCGGAGCAGGCGGGTTTTCGGGCGGGGCCGGCGGTTCGGGCGTTGGAGGCGGCGGTGCTCGCTGGGGCTTGATTGCGGCCGGTGCTGCAGCCGCGATTGCCATTCCTTTGGCTACCAGTGACAATGAAGAACCAGGCATTCCTGCGTCGCCGTCGATGTAGTTTACTTCATGCAAAACCGTTTTTGAAACTTGAGCCCGCTCAGCTAACCCTGAGCGGGCTTTTTTGTTGGCGAGCCGATCCTTGCACGGTTCAGCGCCACACGAGATTTGTCTTGGTGCGAATGCGTCCATCCCTGTGGTTGGGCATCCCTGTGGTTGGGCATCCCTGTGGTTGGGCATCCCTGTGGTTGGGCATCCCTGTGGTTGGGCATCCCTGTGGTTGGGCATCCCTGTGGTTGGGCATCCAATCGATGGAAATCTGCGATGACAGGCTCAGGGTGGCCTGACGAATCGCGGTTAAGACGTATCGAAAAGTTGGCCGCGCGTTCGGGGCCCTCCCCCTCGCTGCGCTCGACCCCTCCCGCAAGCGGGAGTGGTGGTTTGCCTCGCCCTTTGGGAGAGGTCGAGCGCAGCGAGGGAGAGGGTTTCTTGGCACCCAATTGACTTGCTCCCTACGACCCCTTTCGAATCGGTGATCCTTTCCATCGGTCTCCAAAACCCCACCGATTCGTCAGGCCAGGCTCAGGGGGGGCTGCGTTGAACACGACCTGGAAAACGGGCGAACAACCTGCGACCGGTCGCAGCTTTCAGCACTTGGCGAACCCGCCCCAACAAGCCGAGTCAAAAAACTCCTTGGTTAAGCCGTTGACCAATTGCCAACCGGAAAGTAAATTTTCCGGTTCAAACGGCGGGACGATCCGCCGCGCGATACGGTGGGTGTAGCTCAGTTGGTTAGAGCGTCGGATTGTGGTTCCGAATGTCGGGGGTTCGAATCCCCTCACTCACCCCTGCGTAAAGCTTCGCCGATGCGCATCGTTATGGGGAAGCTTGGATCGATGTCGTAGCGTTTCTGCCTTTTCGCGATTGTTCAGACGGCGTCGCTAGTTGACGGCGATCGTTTCGGTGTTTCCGGTGCGATCGCTTGTTTCCTCCTCGGGAACACTCGGCAATTCGTTTTTCGATTCTCCGCTTCGGCGGACAAAGAACCACAACGCCACCATGACGAAGAGTGTCGAAATGATGGCGGCAGCCCCTTCGGACATCAGCATCGTCCGCATTTGGCCAACCGGAGCCAAGACTTTGCTCAATCGATATTGGACGAGCACCAACAGGTCGGTGGCGGTATCGCTCGGCGGGATGCGGTCATCATCGTCATCTTTGCCCGTGTCTTGAATGGGCAGCTGAACCGGTTGCATCGCGACGATCCAATCCCCAGCATAGGGTGCACCCTCTGGGACTTTGGCGACGGGATCTTGATAATCGACATCGTCTCGTTTGGAGATCTCGTCGATCAAATCGCTGGAAACCTGGAACTTTTCGTCCGCTAGTGTATTTCCTGATTCACGGAGTGCGTCCATCAGCGGATGTTGCAACACGGTGCCTCGCAGCGGGCCTTCACGCGCTTCAAGCAGCACCGCGATCTGGTTTGCCCCTTGTTCACTTTGCAGAAGCTGAAAATCGCCCAAATTGATCGTCGCCACGAAGACCGCGTCGGGGCGTTCTCGCTGGTCGCTAAAGTAGATCGGCGTGCTGACGGCAACTTTCCACAATCCGGTTGCCGTACTCAGAAAGGCTGATGACAAATGGGTGCGGCGTAGCGGCTCGATCGAATCAATCGGCGTCGATTTGACCAAATCATTCCGACCACCATGAAAGTAGGTGCGATAGGCGAAGTTTTGGCCCGCACTATTTTGGTCGCGCTCGACGGGCTTGTCATACCCAATTGCAATCATGGTTCCGCTTGAATCCGTTACAAACATGGTTGCAAAACGGGGCCGACGGAGGGACAGATCCGCATCAATGTAGCGATGCAAGCGTGTGGCCAAATAGTCGTCAAGCTGCATTCGAATCGGAGCATCGAGCAAACGTTCGCGTGCGTTCGTTTTCGAGAGCGGGTCTGCGGTCGGTGAACCAATCGTCAAACGCTCGGGTTTTACCGCCGTATCGTCAAGTGTCTTTTGCAAGAGTGCGTGAAAATCCTGGCTACTGGCTTCACGGGTCGCTGCATCGAAATAGCGTTCGATTTCACTTTCGAGTGTTCGAGCCGCGAACCGAGCTGCCAATTTATTGCTCCCCACCGCTTCCCGGCGGAGTGCAACTCGGGTGCTTTCAATTGCGTGCTCAATGCTCCGTGCGGCATAGAATCCGGTTGCTAGCAGAATCAACAGTGGGCCGACGATTCCCAGCAGCATCAAAGGCCGACGCGCTCGTATTTGGTCACGGCGATTGAGATCCTGCATGATCTGCTGGACATTGGCATACCGCTGCGCGGGATCGGCGGCCAAGCAACGATTCACAATCCGGCTGAGTGATCGGTCAACACCACGCATTTTCGAATGAGCGGTGGGGGGGGCACTTTCTTCAATTGCTTTGCGGTAGTGATCCAACCGCTGGGGCAGCGACTCGGCGGTGTCAATCTGGCCCAGCACGGCATCGCTACGATACGGTGGTTCGCCGGTTAACAATCGATAGAGAATCGCTCCCACTGCGTAGACATCCCAGGCTGCGTCGGGTGTCGACTGCAAATCAGCCTGTTCGGGTGCCATATAAAACAGCGTACCGAGTGCCGGCGTTTGATCGTGAGACATGCGGCTTTGGCCAAAATCGGCCAACCGCGGTTCGCTGTCTTCACCCAACAAAATGTTCGCGGGTTTCAAGTCGCAGTGCAGGACCCCCTTACCGTGACAGTGGTTCAACCCAACGAGGATTTTCCGAAACATCTCCACGGCGTCGCTGACGCTCAATCGATTCACTCGTTCCAATCGTTCTTCAAGTGACCCACCGCCAACCAATTCCATCACGTAATAGGGCGGGTCGGCATCCCAACCGACTTCAAGTACTTGAACGACATGGCGATCGGCCGACAATTGAACGAGATTCTTGACCTCACGACTCAACAGCGACCAGTTGACGCCACCGCGATGCAAGTAGAATTTGACGGCGACGCCTCGACCGGTATTCAGGTCCTGGCCAACCCAGACTTGGCCAAAAGCCCCCGCACCGAGAAAGCTTCTTAGACGGTATCCGGGGACATCTGCTGGCGGTGTCGTCGCAGCAACCGACAGTTTCTGGCTTGCGGATTGTGCTCCAGCGGTTTGGTACTGTGTTCGATCCTGACTCACCAGTTTATGCCCAAAAGACTTCCGTTTGTCATTACCAACTACGTCGACCCTCATTGTACTGCAGAAAGGCCCAATCGCGGCACCCCTTGCCATGGTTGCAAGCAATCAGCCAACGCATCGATCGGAATCGAGACGACGCTCATTCGAGGGACTGAGTCACGATTCTGATGGCTCCTCGCGTGGCTGCGCTCGATTCCCACGGCATCCGCAACGTGGCGATCGGCATTCCGGCTGCAACTTGCGTACCCGGCATCGGGATATCAGACAGGGTGATTGCCGGCGTTAGCCATCGATCTGCGACATCGCGATGAAACAGGCCCGCGTGCTTCGCGAAGACAACTCGCTTGAGTAGGGCTTGCGAGCGATCGGTTTTCCGACTCAATCGGCTTCGCAATTCCGCCGGGGTTGGCGAAGTCACCCGCTCAAACTCGCATCCGAAAAGCAACTTTGCAACGGATCCAATCAGCGATTCGTTCTGCTTGAGCATGCCACGACGGATCAAGTCCGCCTCAATCAGTTCGCTCGATGCCGTCCAGCGGGGATTGATTTCTAACAACCAGATACGTCCCGCTGAGTCCATCACCAGATCGATGCCAAATAGTCCCACAACACCGGTTTGTCGGACGATGGTGTCACCCAGGGATTGCAACTGGCAGTGGAAGGGTCGCGTCAATCTCAACGGTCCAAACGATCCCGAATACACGAAGGGTTGCGATCCTTTTCGTGTGTGCAGCGAGCGGCACACGCCGAGCATCACCGTATCGCGTCGATCGCTCAAGAACGAGACGCCGAACCTTCGTCCCGCGATCCACGGTTGCCAATACCCCTCCACTTGACCCTCACGTGAAAAGGAAACGCCAAGACCACCCGAGCCGATGCGATTTTTCCACAGCCAACGGACATTCGGGTCGAGATCGTTTCGGGGCGATTGATACGCTCCCGCAAAGCATGTGCCCGAATCGCGAGCAACCGATTCAAGCAGCGCGGGCTGTGCCAAATCGGGACTGGCCGCTGCGTGGTTTCGTCCGCCGACGGAAAGTCGTGGCAGGCTGGGCAAACGCAAGTTCAACTGCGCATCGGTCTCGTCCGGCCGAACGAGAATGAACCGTTCGCAGCAGTCTCGGCAATCGATGTCGCCAAAGAAATCGACACCGATCACGCGAATCCCAGCACGAACCGCCGATTGGGCAGCTGCCCGCACACTCGCCCCGATTAGAATGATCGTCGCTGGTGTCATGAATCACGGATGACTAGTGGTCGCAAGGATCTCGATCTGGTAATGTCTTGAGCTGACGAAAGGGTGCAATGAAACAGGAAAAGCGCCCCTTCCCCAACCCCTTTTGATTTCTACGGAGCTCTCCGCCCATGCAGTTTAACATTGGTGAAGCATTAGTTGGCGACGGCAACGAGATTGCCCACATTGATTTGATGATCGGTAGCAAAGATGGACCGGTTGGCGTCGCATTTGCAAACGCGTTGTCGAACCAAAGCGAAGGCCACACGAACTTGTTGGCCGTGTTGGAGCCCAACGTCGCCGTGAAACCTTCGACCGTGATGATCACCAAAGTGACGATCAAGGGTATGAAGCAAGCCGTGCAAATGTTTGGCCCCGCTCAAGCGGCGGTTGCGAAAGCCGTTGCAGACGCGGTCGCCGAAGGAATCATTCCAAAGGATCAAGCCGAAGAGTTGGTTTGCGTTTGCGGCGTGTTCATTCACCCCGATGCTGAGGATGATGAAAAGATTTACAATTTCAACTACGAGGCCACGAAGCAATCGCTCGTTGCTGCGATGGCGGGTAAGCCAACGGTCGACGAAATGATCGCGAAGAAAGACTCGGCGGCTCATCCGTTTAAGGGTTTCTAAGCGAATCGAATAAGCGATATCGAATGTTTTTTGCGTCCCAAGGCTGCTCGATCTGATTCGGTTCAGGTCCTGTAGCCTTTTTTCTCGCCTATTGCTTTTACCGCGGTCATGCCTCTCCCTAAATTGCTCATCCAACTTGACGTCGACGAGCACCCTAGTAGCTTCGATGGGGTGGTCGCCTACGATAGCGGCGTCGATCATTTGCTCCGCTATGCCAGCGTGACAGCCGATAACGTCACGTCTCTCGTGCATGGTGCCATGTTCACACGCGGTAGCGATCAGCTTCGCAACACCGCGATTTTTGTTGGTGGGTCAAACGTCACCGCCGCCGAGCAATTGATGAAGAAGGTCCACGAGTGTTTTTTTGGGCCGGTTAGGGTTTCAACCATGCTCGATGCAAACGGATGCAATACCACGGCCGCCGCCGCGGTGGTCTGCGCCGCGAGAGAAGTCAAGCTTGATGCGGCAACGGCGGTCGTCTTGGGAGCGACCGGCCCGGTGGGTCAACGCGTCACCCGCATGCTGGCTCGGGAAGGGGCGAAGGTGCGAGCCACTAGCCGTTCGATCCAGCGAGCCTCGGAGGTCTGTGACTCTATCAATGCCAGTTGCCTGGGGTGTGGGTCGGTGGAGCCGGATCAAGTTAACGGAATCGATGACGCCCGTCGTGTGCTTCGCGAGGCAACGATCGTGGTCGCCTGTGGTGCCGCCGGAACGCAATTGATCGACAAGCAAACCCTTGCCAACTGCGATCAATTGAAGGTTGCGATTGATCTCAACGCAGTGCCACCCGCTGGGATCGAAGGGGTTGAAGTAACCCATCAATCGGCAAGAGTCGGCGAAGTGGTGACGTACGGCGCGATCGGAGTTGGTGGATTGAAGATGAAGACTCACCGAGCCGCGATCAAAGCACTGTTTGAATCAAACGAGAAGGTGCTTGACGATCAGCAGATCTATGAGATCGCAAAGCAATTGGGATGATGTTGTCCTACATTTCCAGGTGTCGCGGTTGACTCAGCCGGTCGCCACAACGAGGAGAAAAAGCCTGATGAAACTTGCATCCCTTCCAGGGCTAGTCCTACTGGTGTTGCTTTCAAGCCCTGCAACCGCTCAGCAAACCGGCAGCTGGGGCGACCAGGGCGATGGCACCTATCGGAATCCGATCCTGAACGCGGACTACCCGGATGTGGACGTGGAACAAGTTGGCGATACGTACTACATGATCTCGTCCAAGCAGCACATGAGCCCAGGCATGGTGATCTTGGAATCCAAGGACATGGTCAACTGGACCAGCATCGGTCATGTTTGGAAGCGACTCGATTGGGCCCCTGAATACGACTGGGACCAAATGAATGGATACTCATTCGGCGTCTGGGCCGGTGACCTCGCTTATCACGACGGCACATGGTACTGCTACCAAATTGATTTCAAGCACGGGCTGTATATGAGTTCCGCCGCAGACATTCACGGCCCTTGGTCGACTCCGGTTCAAATGCTTCCAACGGAAAAGGTGTTTGACGACCCTGCGGTTTTTTGGGACGACACTGCTCATCAAGCCTACCTGCTCTGCAACACCGGCACGAAGCAGCGGACCGAACGTGATGGAAAGGGCGGAAACGAGAATCGTCTTTATAAGATGAGTTGGGATGGCCAGCGAATCGAAGACGAAGGGACGGTGATCTACAGGGGGACGGGCGCTGAGGCAGCAAAGATTTATAAGGTGGATGGCCGCTGGTATTTTTTAATTGCGCAGTGGTTTCAGAAAAAAGGCGAGTTGCGTGATCGCAAACAGGTTGTGTTGCGGTCAAAGACCGACAGCATCTATGGTCCTTATGAAAACAAAATTGTGCTGGAACGGGGTAACGGGTTCGCACGCAGTTGTAGCCAAGGCGCTCTGATGCAAGCTGCGGACAAGTCGTGGTGGTACACGCATCAATTGATCCAAAACATTGACAGTCCCTTTCAGGGGCGTCCTCAATGTCTTGAACCCGTCACCTGGATCGACGGTTGGCCCATCATTGGTCAAGACGTGGATGGCGACGGCATCGGTGAACCGGTCAGGCAGCACCAAAAACCGATCAAGGGTTTTGCAATCAACGCCCCCATGACGGACGACGATTTCTCGCAATCGCGGCTTGGTCCGAGTTGGGAATGGAATCACAATCCGCGTGACTCCCATTGGTCCTTGACCGAGCGCCCCGGGTGGTTGCGACTGAAGGCCTGCGTGCCGATTCCAAAAGATCAATACGCTGGCAGTAAAGATCAAGTCTTCTGGCGTGCATGCAATACGGTCAGCCAACGAATTATGGGGACGACCGTTGGATCCGCCGTCGCAAAGTTTGATCTGTCGAGTATGGCGCCGGGCCAACAAGCCGGCTTTGTTCGTTTTGGTGGCCAGTTTCATTTGCTTGGCGTTGAAGTCGAGGATTCGATGAAGAAGCATTTGTTCTTCATGAACCATGATGGAACCAAGCTCATTGGCCCAGAGATCACCACGCAGATTCTCTTTCTTCGAACTCGAAACCTGGCCGATCAAGCTAGGTTTGAATACAGCACCGACGGCGAGACCTTCCAATCGTTCGGACCCGAGTTCACGTTGGTGTTCGGCAGTTGGACCGGCGATCGGTTGGGCTTGTTTTGCTGGAACGAAAATGAAGAAGCGGGCTGCGTGGACATCGACTCTTTCCGCTATGACTACGACGGCCCCAAAGCAACGAGATGATTGAAACCAGCCCCTGAGCTGAAGGTAAAACCCCATGGCCGAGACGGTTCCCAGCATGATCCCAATCACGCCCAGGTAACCGTTGGGAATTCCCATCCCGAGCAGGTCTTCGAAGTTCCTTACTCGCGACCGGCATCGACTTTCTTTAGTCCTTCTTCCAACTGCTTGATTTCGTCTGGCGACAGCTCGGGGCGATCCACCTCGATGGTTAATTTGTTGAGTTTACCGGTGAAGGTGAAGGGTGGCTTGTAGTCAGCGTCATTGACACTCGTCAGCGTATCGGAGCCAATGTCGAAGCTCTCGTCCCATTGTAGGATCATCGGTAACGTGTGAGGCATCGCGACGGTCTGGACGACCTTGCCGTCCACCTTCAACGTTCCCGTTCCACCGCGTCCAAGACCACTCATGTTGTTAAACGCCAGCGTCCCGACTCCGAGACCGTCATACTTGAAGTCAAACTCCAGCGTGTGCTTGCCTGGCGCGAGTGCGTCAGGACCTTCCCACTTGATTCGATTCAAGTCAATCAGATTCCAGAGGAAAACGGGTTTGCCTTCAAGTAGGTAGAATCCGTAGCCGGCAAATCGGCCACCCGAAGTTAAGATCATTCCCTCGGCACCGCCCTTGGGTACCTCAATATCCGCGGTGATGGTGTAGGAACTGTTAAGCAGGAACGGTGAATCGCCTTGCGGTAGCCCCACCATCGGCTTGGTGTAGACGAACTGGGTTCGTCCGGCGGTGATGTTCGGACGCGGAGCCACAATGCGACCCGCAACCGACGCATCCATCGGGAAGACTTGGTACTTTTTCGCTTCCTCGATGAACATCTGCTTCATCTGTTTCACTTTATCAGGATGCTTGTCGGCGATGTTCTGAGATTGACTGAAGTCGGCGTTCAGATCGTAGAGTTCGAGGATTTGGTTGTTGAGTGGATCAGGATTGGCAGCTCCGAAAGCTTCCCATGGCGCACGGTTTACCTTGGTGCTCAGCAACCAACCCTCGTGATACAAGGCCCATTGACCCATCATTTCAAAGTACTGGGTCGTATGCCTCGACTTCTCCTTTGCAGCGTTTGCATCGAAGGTGTAGGCCAGGCTTGTACCTTCGATCGGCGCCTGCTGGATACCGTCCACGTACTCGGGCGCGGGAATCTCACAGGCTTCGAGGATGGTGGGGACGATATCGTTGACGTGGCAAAATTGCTCTCGCAAACTACCCTTGTCCTTGATGTGTCTGGGCCAAGAGATCGCCATGCATTGACGGATGCCTCCAAGTTTCGACGCATTCTGCTTAAACCAAGTGAAGGGCGTATCGAAAGCCCAGGACCAACCTGCCGACATGTGGTTGTAGGTCTCCTCGGTACCCCACACGTCGTAAAACTTCATCTGCTCGGCGACGGGCATCATGTTGACACCGTTGAAGAACGCGACTTCGTTGGGGGTGCCGAGCGGACCGCCCTCGGCACTGGTGCCGTTGTCGCCGTTGATGTAGATGATCAGGGTGTTGTCGAGCTTGCCCATGTCCTCGACGGTCTGCACGACCCGTCCGATTTCGTAGTCGGTGTAGGCTTCAAAGGCGGCGAACGTTTCCACCTGGCGAATAAACAGTTTCTTCTCGGCTGGCGTGCAATCGTCCCAATTCTTGATCACTTCGGTCGGCCATGGTTCCAACTGAGTGTTCGCCGGAATGACACCGAGACGCTTTTGGTTTTCAAAAATCCGCTCCCGAAGCTTGTTCCATCCGTCGTCGAACAGATGCATGTCGCGGATTTTCTCGACCCACTCTTGGGTTGGGTGATGCGGCGCGTGCGTCGCACCCGGAACGAAGTAGCAGAAGAATGGCTTGTCGGGCTGGATTTGGTTGATCTCGTTCAGGTAGTCAATCGCGTCGTCGGCCATGCCGGTCACGAGGTTCCAACCCGGTTTGCCTTCGAACGGATAGATTTGGGTCGTATTGCGGAATAGGTTCGGCTGCCACTGATTCGCGTCGCCACCGACAAACCCGTAGAAGTACTCAAAACCCTGGCCGATGGGCCAATTGTCGAAGGGGCCGACCTTGCTTGCGCAGAAGGCTGGTACGTTATGGTCCTTGCCGAACCATGAGGTTGCATAGCCGTTATCCTTCAGGATTCGGCCGATGGTTGCCTTGTCCTTGGCAATGATGCTGTTGTAACCAGGGAACCCAGTCGATTGTTCGGAGATCACGCCGAAGCCCGCCGAATGGTGATTGCGTCCGGTAATCAAAGCAGCGCGAGTCGGTGAGCAGAGTGCCGTGGAGTGAATATTGTTGTAACGCAAGCCGGTTTTCGCGAGTCGATCCATGGTCGGTGTTGGAATGACACCGCCAAACGTGCTGGGCACACCAAAGCCAGAGTCGTCCGTCATGATCAACAAGATATTCGGCGCCTGCTTCGGCGGCACGATACGAGGTGCCCACCACGCCTTGGACTGTAGCGCATCGTCCTCGATCACACCACCAAATTTAGGATCTGGCGCAGGCAACTGACTTCCGTCAATCGTCGTGGTCGCGGCGGGCGAGCCAGCGGTACCCGAGGTTTGAATTTGTGCCCATCCGGACAGCGGCGTGAGAGCAACAACTGCAATGAAGAGTCGAGTGATCAAGACTTGTGGGCTGGTTTTCATTGGATCCATTTCTTTGTTGGGTGCCATGTATGGGGACGATGCAATTGAACGGTTCAATCTTGTCCTTTGCGAAGGTTTGCTGAACCGATTGAGTGACCGTGAATTCAGGAGGTGGTGTCGCAACGTGCGAGGAGCAAGCTGGGGGTGGGGAAATCGATCGTGTAATCGAACCGCCCCGACCCGTCGCTTGTCAAAACTCGACGTTGTACTTTTCAGTCATCTCACGCCGCATGTCTGCCATCGCAACGGTGATCTGTTGCATAAGATTGTTTGCCGTGGCGTAGCCCTTGATCTTTGCTTGCTGCGCAATGTCCATGTCCTGCGTCGCAGTCGCTCGAGCCGACGCACGGGGATTGTAGGCGTACCGATAACCATACCCACCCCACGGACCTGTCGCCGTGCGATAGTTATAAACTTGAGCGTCAGGTGCGCTGAGGACTTGCGATGCCGTTTGAATCCCAACCGATCGCATTGCGTTTTGCGATTGACGCAGGGTTGCGGAGACTTGAGTTGCAAATTTGATCATCACGGGGTCAACATGAAGAATGGGTAATGCATCAATTTTTGCAGCATAGCGTTGATACCACATGGCCTCTAAACCTGTCGTGTAGGTGTCATGCTTTTCATCCTCGTTGCTTAGATCGGTGACCAAAAGCTGGATGGCGTGGAAGTACTGTTTGGTTGCTTGTGCAACCAGTTCCTGTTTCGACGCGGGATCGCTCCCCGTTGAGGAGGATGCAGAAGACACCATCGCATGCAAGGACTGCGGCGTGTCGAGTAAACTGAACAAACGCTGTACTCCACTCTGTTGCAAGGAGCCCTTCAACAAGATCTCTTTACCCGTGACTTCCAGCTTCCAGTCGTTGAATTCTTGAATCATCGCTCCGTGATGGCCGAGGCTCTCGAGTAGCAATGCTTTGGCATACGGTTCCATGAAGGTCACATCCTGACCAAAGTCGATCTTGATCGCTCCGAAGACACGATCTGTCACGTTGATTCCCAACATCGCCCCACGAATCGTCGCCAAGGTCGCGGCTAACTGGTCAAGGTCCACCTTTTGGCCCTGAAGTGACTTCATGCCATCCAAACGCTGGCGGATGAGTGTTTTTGAAAGCAGGTTTTCGAAATCCATCGCCATAATGATGGGGGTCTTGTTGTTGTCCGCGTAACCCTCCGCTTGCTGCAAGTATTCCCCGAGTGGCTTTCGCCCCGTGTTTGCATACGCTTCCTCGACCCAGCGAGCTGCTTTTTGTCGATCCGCGGGGTACATCATGCCGGCGATGAACTTGCCAAATTTAACGACATACGTGTTGTTTGAAAGCACTGCCGCTTCCTGGCCACCGATTTCATCGATGCTTCCGTCGTATCGTTCCGAGACCGTCAACATCGATGGCTCGTCACTCAGATTGACAACGGAAGCGTTCCAGTGAGGTTGCATCAGTTCGAAATCGGTTTCCGATGCCATTACGAGTTGTTGCGTTTGAGGGGGAATGAACAGAATTCCCGACTCAAACATGTTTTCTTGGTTCTCTGCCCATTTTCGTTGAACCGCTAAGGGTGAGGCAAGGATTTTCTCCATATTGAACAGCACCAACGTGTTGGCGCCCTCGGGCAGGTGCCGAACTAAGGTCTCAAACTGTGCGTGACTGAGTTGTGGCGTGCAAAGGGTTGTAGATGCAACGAGTAGCGTAAGCCAAAAGAAGCGGTTCATCGAAGGTTCCTGTTGAGTGATTACCGGCCGAAATCGAACGATAGAGCTGACGACAAGTCGTGCCGCCAGACGGAATTTAAAAACAAAGAAGGGGAAAAATACTCTAGGATGTCGCCGCGGTTGTCGCACCTTCGTCCTTTGTCAGCCGGACCAAGAGCCACTGTTCCGTCCTTTCTGTTCCTACATGGATGAGTGCCGGCGCTTCATCTTTGGTCAGGTTGTAAAGCCCTGTCTCAATAAAGTTTGATGTATTGTCGCCGACCGAGAAGGCAACCCGCTGCGTCTTCTTGTCTACGGCACCTTGGATCGTCTGGGTCTTGCCCGATGCTGTATCGGTGTAATTCCCACGAATGACTCCCTCTTTGTTCACCGCAAGTTCAATCGACACGACCGATTTCTCGTGGTCCTCCTTGGTCAGCGCAAACACGCCGAGCGGCAACCAATCGCCGTCCTCAGGAGCCTTCGCCTGGGCACCGCTTGCAGCCAAGTCACTCGCTTGTTGGTAGTATTGTTCGGTCGTCCCGGCATCCGTGCCGTCAACGTAAACATTGCCGTCCTCGACGGTGACTGTGTTTCCGTAGTCGTAATACACCGGCGTGGTTGGATAATAGCTCATCCAAGCGCCGACGGAATTCCATGTCGCCGCTCGCCATGCCGCTCCGCTTGCCCAGCCTGCGGCATACCAGGCACCGGGGTGATCGACGTGCCATCGGTCGCCGTAAACATCCCAGTGGTTGTAATTTGCGCGAACCGCGGTTGCCGTGGTGTAACGTCCCGAAGCGCTGACGCGAGTGAATCCTGCAGCAACGCCGCGGGGGCCAGCTGCAACCGCACCCGCCGCCGCATTTCCACGCGGACCCACAGCTGCCCGACCGGCAACCGCTCGGCCGTCCGGCCCCACGGCTGCACCCCGAGCCGCAGCGCCGCCGTCCGCACCCCTGACTCCGCCAACCCCAGCCACGCCACCATTGGGACCGACACCCATCGCTTGCCCTGCCGCATTTCCACGCGGACCCGTGGCAGCACGGCCAGCGACGGCACCCCCGTCTGGCCCGATGGCTGCACCCCGAGCCGCAGCGCCGCCGTCCGCACCTTTGATGCCGCCAACGCTCGCAACGCCACCGTCGGCGCCAACGCCGACAGCTTTCCCGGCAGTGTTTCCTCGAGGACCTGTCACGGTTGCTCCCGCAGCTTGCCCACCACGTGGCCCCGTTGCGGTGCCATGGTTAACATCGGCGTTTCCACCGAATGCCGGCGTTTGGGTTGATCGGGATCGATTGCCGGTGGCCAGTCCCTGCATGCCCCCATCGGATGGCATGCCCAAAAAGTTGCCAAGTTGTGCGCTGCTTGGCTTGTTGAAACCGCCGCGAGAAGCGGCTCCGCCGCCGGCACCACCGAAGCCTGCTTGACCCGCAGTCGCTCCCGTCCCTCCGAACCCGTCGCCACGAAAGTTGCCGAAACCGCCACCCGCCGAACCACCAGCTCGGCTTGCGCCGCCACCAAATCCATCGCCGGCAAAGTTGCCAGCTCCGCCGCTACCAAAACCGCCGGCACCCAAGCTGCCACCTCGGCTTGCTCCGCCGCCAGAAAGACCACTGCCACCCAAACTGCCGCCTCGGCTCGCTCCGCCGCTAAACCCACCACCGCCAAAGTTGCCAGCTCCGCCGCCAGAAAAACCGCCGCCACCCAAACTGCCACCTCGGCTTGCTCCGCCGCTAAATCCACCGCCGCCAAAGTTGCCAGCTCCGCCGCCACCGCCAAAGCTACGACCTCCGCCGCCACCGCCAAAACTGTGACCGCCTCCACCGCCCCGACCTCGGCCAGAGACATCGGCCAAGGGCAGGCTCAACATCAACAGTGCGGCGAAAATGCTAACTCGATAGGATCGATACATAAGAACTTCTCGTTCCGAAGAATATGGTTTTAAGATCTGGTTTTGAATTGGAAAAGAATCAACGTTCTTCCGACTTTCGTTTCATCACGACTTCATCGGTATCTGGCAAGGCAACATCGCCCGCGACTCGTTGAGTGGATTGCCAAACACATCCGTTCGCATCGAGCCTAGCCAGCAGGTTGACGGATCGCGTGGGCACACCATCGCCGGTCATTCCAATCATCTCAGCCACCCAGCCTGACTGCACCGGAGACCAAACGCCAATCGCGTGCCCACCCCCTGGACTGAAGTCCCACGATTGCAGGTGACCCTCCAACGGGTTCCAACCAATCATCTGCGTCCCAGAGGACGTTGTACCATCAATCGCCGTGGTCGTATAAGTCCGCTGAATGAAGCTCTCGTCAGCAACCCAGCGAAACACGGACTCCGCCCGAACGCCATGTTCTTCACAAACCCATGTCCCGATCAACCAATCGAAATCGGCTATGTTTTGTGGTGTCGCTTGAGCTTCAACCCATGATTCGCGCACGGAGGCCATCTGCCATGTATCACCCTCCTTGACGTGAACGGCGGTGTACTTGCAGTAGCCCGCGGACCCGTCCGGCGCCGGATCCAGCTTGGCCCGACCGTCCTCGATCGCAACGTGCTCGCCGACCAACCTAAGCGAATCAATGGCAACTTGAAGCTTGATGCCCGGATACTGCTCGAAAAATGCCGCATAGGCTTGCTCAATGGCAGCGCGACCTTCATGGGACTGTCCTGAGTCATCGATGTAATGAGCGTCGGAAGTCCACATTTCGGCGACAGCCTTGGCGTCGCCGCGGTTGACTGCATCCACAAATGCCTGTGATTCGCCGCGAATCGCATCAAGTTGCGGCGACACTTCGGCGGAAGCTTTCGGAACCGCTGGAGCCAACGGACTTGTTGCATTTTCTTGGGCGTGTAACAGACTGACACTTGCTGGTAGGAACAGCAAGGCAAAAGCGATTCGAAGTCCCATCTCGCGTAACGATCTCGTAAATAGAGTTAGGGGACGCAGCCATGCGTGGAAGGCGCGGACTCCGCCGCTGCTCGATTGTAAGTATACCGACTGTGCGAATCACCCAGTGTAATCTTGTTACGATATTCCCAGCAATTCTAAACAGCCAGTCGCCACACGAGGGGCCACATCGACGTCAACGACTTGAGAAAACCATGGGGACCGCAGCCCGATTGATCGCAACCCAAATGGTGAAAGCGGTAACCAGGGTGTATCCTAGAGCTTGCCCACCCACACCTGCTCCCCTCGACGCTCTACGGCTTTCTCCAATGAAATACGCGACCGGTTGCTTCCTTCTTGCCCTGCTCTTTGCTTCCGCCTTGAATTCACCCTCGATCTCTGCCGAGTTGCCTGATCCTTCACCTCACGATCTGCCGCGATGGCGCGGGTTCAATTTGCTCGAAAAGTTCTATCGGTCGCACGATAATGAAGCTTTCCGCGAGAGTGACTTTCAATTGATCTCTGAACTTGGATTCAACTTCGTCCGACTCCCCATGGACTACCGAGTTTGGATTGAGGACGGCGATTGGAACCAGTTCAATGAAGCACAGCTCAAACACATCGACCAAGCCGTCGAATGGGGGCAGAAATACTCCATTCACGTTTTGATCAACTTCCATCGAGCTCCGGGATACACCGTGGCGCGGCCTGCGGAGTCGACCGATTTGTGGACCGATGACGAGACCCAGCGTATTTGCGCGAAGCATTGGGCGATGTTTGCAAAACGCTACCGCGGAATCCCAAGTCGGTACCTCAGTTTTAATCTTTTCAATGAACCCGCAAACGTCTCGTCCGCCGCGTATCTGAAGGTCGTAAAACGGATGGCCGCGGCGATTCGAGCTGAAGATCCCGATCGTTTGATCCTGTCCGATGGGTTACAGTGGGGCAAACAGCCGATTCCTGAATTGGCGGAACTCAAGATCGCCCAAGCAACTCGCGGATACACGCCGACGGATGTGACACATTTTAAGGCAAGTTGGGTCAACGGGGCTGATCAATATCCGGTCCCAAGTTGGCCTCGTGTTCGGGCTTACGGAACGTTGTATGTGCCCAACAAACCTGATTTATCCGTCGAGGCCACGGCGGCAATGTCGGTGATCGGCCCCTTCCGTTCCCAGAGTCAGTTTCGGCTGCACGTTGGAACCGTTTCGAGTCGAGCAACGCTGGTCGCAAAAGCGGATGACCAGATCGTTTGGCAAAAGGAGTTTGTGTGTGGTCCTGGACAAGGGGAGTGGAAGGAGTCGAACTTCATGGAGCAGTGGAACTCTTATCAAAATGTTTATGACTGCGACTATCACTTCGCCATTCCCGAAGGCACAGGCAAAGTCGAATTGAGTGTGATCGCAGGAGATTGGTTGTCGCTAACCGAGGTTGCGATCCGCTCAAGCGATGGCGACGAGGACGTGTTGCCGCTACGTCCGGGTTGGAACGAGCCCCCGGCTCGGGTCCACTATGATGCCACGAACTCGGCGCTACCGTTCGTTGGTGAAGAGGTCGAGGATCGCAGTTGGTTGTGGGACACGACGATTGTCCCGTGGGTGAATGTGGAACAGCAAGGCGTTGGCGTGATGGTCGGCGAGTTCGGTTGTCACCACTTCACGCCTCATGACGTCGTCCTTGCGTGGATGGAGGATTGCTTGGCGAATTGGCAGCGTGCCGATTGGGGATGGGCTTTGTGGAACTTTCGCGGCACCTTTGGGGTCATGGATAGCGGCCGAACGGATGTCGACTACGAAGATTTCAATGGTCATCAGCTCGACCGAAAAATGCTCGAACTGCTGCAGCGTTATTGATTTAACAATGCGTTGGGATCATGACCGTAATCGCTTTGGAGCGATTCGGATCCGGCCGTCAGGTAGTTATCGAGTTCTTGCTTCAGCTTGGCTCGGGCACGTGACAAGCGACTTCGAACCGTCCCCATTTTGACCTGCAGCATTTCGGCAATCGTTTCGTAGTCGAAGCCTTCAAATTCGCGAAGCATCAAGATGGTTCGGTGGGCGTCGTCGAGCCGGGACAGCGCAACACGGACATGAATCCGATCCTCTTGACGTTCCGCACAATCCACGGGGGTTTCGTGTCGCGCGCTGCGATCGCGAGATTGGTCTTCATCCACGAATTCAATCGATACGGCATGGCCTCGCTTGTGCAAGTAGTTGCGGCGTGAATTTAGGGCAATGCGGTAGAGCCAGGTGTAGAAACTGCTGCGATTGCGAAACGATCGAAGGTGGATGTAAGCGTTCAAGAACGCGTCTTGGACGATGTCCTCTGCAAGCGCCGGACAACCAACATTGCTCCAAATCGATGTGTACAGTCGCTCTTGATAGCGGCGAACCAATTCGTCGTAAGCGGTGGAATCGCCTTGCAGCACCACTTGGATCAGTTGTGAATCGGTCCGCGTCGAAACGAGTCCCTCCGAAGCGGGCTCGATCGTGTTCGTAGCATGAGATTGCATCATCGGTTTCGGTCGGTTGAAGTCAGTTTCCAGGGCTTGGACCATCGCTGGGTGCGGTGTGATTCCAATCCGAGTGCCGTCGGGGGGATACGCGGCGCAATCGACAAGCGTCCGCAGGGTTTTCTCGATAAAAAGGTTGGAACTACGGTTCGGACGCAAATTTTGCTAGAATCGGATCAACTTGGTGGCCGTGGTGGCTTCGATCGTTCGGCTGGCCCCTCCCTTTTTTGGCTCGACTTGCACATGAATTCAGGCGAAATTGATATCGCAAAAACGCTGTCGCAAGTCGCTGACGGAGATCAAATTGCGGCGGAGCGTTTGATGCCTCTGGTTTACGAACGTCTGCGTGGGCTCGCCTACACGATGTTGAATCATGAATCGCCGGGCCACACCCTGCAGCCGACGGCACTGGTCAACGAAACCTATTTGCGGATGGCGGATCAGACGCGGGTGGATTGGCGGGGGAAAACCCACTTTTTCGCGATCGGTGCCAAGATGATGCGGCGGATTCTCGTCGACCACGCTCGCCGTCACAAACGAATCAAGCGTGGTGGTGGGATGGATCGAATCCCTTTGGCCGACGACATGCAAGTCACCATGCGTAACGACGAAGACGTCTTGGCGGTCGAAGCGGCACTTGAAAAACTCGCAGCGCTCGACCCCCGGCAAGCTCAAATCGTGGAGCTAAGGTTCTTTGGTGGATTGACCGTCGAAGAAGTGGCTGAGGTGATCGGTGTCTCCAAACGAACAATTGAAGCGGAATGGACTCTGCTGCGAGCTTGGCTGCGGCGTGAACTATCGGACGAGAGGTCAAGTTGACTCGCAACGACACACCCGCCGCCTTGAATGCCACACAGTATGCGAAGGTCAAGCAATTGTTCGCCGATGCGATCCAATTGAGCGTCCCCAAACGTCTCGAGTTTGTGGAGCGGCATTGCCAGGGTGACGATGCAGTTCGCCAGGAAGTCCTTTCACTGTTGCAGCATCACCTCGCCGAAACGGTCTTGGAGCCAGTTGCAAAGCGATCCACAACTCAGCTATCCAAAACTCAAGTCATCAAAACCGACGAATCCCCCAAACCTGCGATCGTGGTCGCTCCGCCGACCCAACCCGATTCGTTTCTGATCAAAAGTGACGTTTGGGAAGACAACTGCCAAGTGTTACGGAGGCGGTTGCTTGTCATTGCCGGTGTGATGGCCTGCTTCATCGCCCTCTCGATGATCCGTTTGATGACCTATCACTTTGCCTCCGTCGGGTATGGTGCTCGTATTTTCACCCTTTGCATCATCTTGGGAAGCGGATGGAGGTTGAAATCCAACAACCGATTGAGTCTCCGCGAATTGCGCACGATCGAGTTGTTAGTGATGGCATCGATGGGCGTGTTGCTGGTGGCTATCTATGCTCGACTGTTACTCGATGCAGCTCATCGAGAAGTTGCCAGCGCAGCAATCAGCGTGGACAATTGGAATCATTTCGCATGGGCATTGATGATCTTGGTCTACGGGATTTTCATGCCGAACACCTGGCAACGAGCCACGGCGGTCCTGTTGCCAGTCGTCGCGATTCCCTCGATCACCACACGGCTATGCGAGTGGGTCGATCCCGAATTGACAACGCTCCTTGCAGCGGACGATTTCGGGCAGCCGATCCCCCTGGTTTTGATCGCCGCCCTGATCGCAATCTACGCTGCTCATTTGATTCATGGCGCTCGATTGTCAGCATTTCACGCTCGGCGATTGGCCCAATACAAGATCCTTCGCCTGATCGGCGAAGGTGGCATGGGCCAAGTCTTTGAAGCCGAGCATTTGCTTTTGAAGCGAGCCTGCGCAATCAAGCTGATCCAACCGGAACGCGCCGTCGATGATCGGGCCTTAGCCCGGTTTCAGCAAGAGGTCCGTGCATTAGCGAAGTTAACCCACCCGCATACGATCGAAGTCTACGACTATGGTCAAACCAAGGACGGCGTTTTCTTTTTTGCAATGGAGCTCTTGCCGGGTCGAAACTTGGCTGAGTTAGTGAAGGAGTCTGGGCCAATGCCAGCGGAGCGTGCCGTCCATTTTGTCACCCAAGTCTGCGAGGCACTCGTCGAAGCGCATGGGGCCGGTTTGATTCACCGCGACATCAAGCCCGCCAATATCTTTGCATCGCAACGGGGCGGAATGTTTGATTTCACGAAGCTATTGGACTTTGGTGTGGTCCGTCAGATCAATCGGGAGGGTGAGGACGCGGCCGTTGCAAGCCGTGTCGCCGGAACGCCCGATTACATGTCACCCGAGCAAATCATGATGCCGGATTCGGTGGATCAACGGAGCGACTTGTATAGTCTCGGCGTTGTGCTTTACTTCTTGCTGACAAACCGGACGCCTTTCGAAACAGAATCGTCCCTTGATGTCTTGCTGGCACACGCCAACCAGATTCCCACTCGACCTTCGGTGTACCGCACGACGATTCCGGCGGATGTTGAGGCGATCGTGATGCGATGTCTCGAAAAGGCACCCTCCGATCGTTTCCAAACCGCAGCAGAGCTTCGCGATCACTTGATGAATTGCGATTGCGCCGGAAAATGGACTGCGGAAGACGCCGCACGGTGGTGGGAAACGTCAGTGCCTCCGACTTAAGCCCTTAGAGCCCTGCCAAGGCGACCCCGCCCGTCTGCTTTGCTAATTGGATCAAGTCGTCGTTTTGCTCTTCAACAATAAAGACATGCAACAGAATTCCCTTTAGCTCGTCCGCTTGAACATTGATCCCATGATCGCCGTCGGTCACGATGATCAGTTCCGGCTTCTCGGCGTCAAGATCACCGACGAGGCTTTTGACGCGAGTCACGCCTTCGCGTAGGGCCAAGTTGATATCCGTGTCATCGCCAGTGAAGAAATCGTAGTGCAATCGGCGAATCTCCTCGCGGGCTTCGGCAACCTCGGAAACGATCACTTGATCGTGGACGACCGAATCGAAAAAGCTGTAGCCCAAAATTGCTTCGCGCCGACCCACCGCGCGCAAGCGGTTCAGCAAAATCGCTAACAATTTGTAGATGCGTTCGCCTTGCTGCATCGACTTCGATCGATCAAGCATTGCGTAAAAGAACTGTTTCTTGTCACTTCGTTTGATCTTTTCGCGAACCATAAAACTCTTGGTTGCCAAGCGATAACGAAAATACTTCGGCGCCGCGGTTTTCAATGCCCACGCTGCGGGAGCAAGTTTTGGCAGTTCGTCGTACGACTGCATCATCCGCATTCGCGTTTGGTCGCCATCGGACGACGGGATCATCTTTTTTTCAAACCGTGGTTGGAACGCGACATACTCGTTTGCAATCCGGGAAATCCTCAACAATGCTTCCATGCCGGGTTCGGCCAACAGTCTTGACGCGACGTCCAATCGCCGTACAGACAAAGGATGAGTCTCCTTTTTTTCGGTTTCTTTCCTCACACCACCAAAACAATCGGCAAACAGGGATGCAATTCGACCGCGAGTGTCAAGGCGATCGACCAATTGGATCGACGTGATACCTCGGTCGCGTGACATTTGTTCGTAGTCGATTTGGTCGCTCGGCTTCAACCGACTCTCGTCGGGCAGACACTCCATCCATTCCACTTCGTCCGCTTCCAGAGAGCCGACTTGTTGCAGTGCCCAATTGATCTGCCAGCTGATCGACTCAGGGGGGATCCCGATTGCGATGGAACGTTTCGCGGTTGCAATCACCGCAACGTTGGCGATGGCACGGTCAACATCCGTTTTTCCCTTGATGCGATCGAATTCGACGTCGCGCAGGGCCACGGCCAATTGAAGGTACAAGGCAATGTCGCGATCCGCCCAATGAAAGACTTCATCGAGCCACGTGATGATCGGCCACATTCGCATTCGGTAAGTCAACCGTGTCCGGCGTTCAATCTCGCCAGCACCTGCCAAGCGGCCTTCATCAACCAGGTGCACACCATCCCAGATCATCGGCACTGCGATGTGCGACATACCGATGGCATCGAGCTTGTTGACCACCTCGGCCGTATTGATTTGCTGACGCCGCTCGCTCGTTTCCGGATAGGAGACATGCGTGTGGTAGTTGAGGAACCTACGAAAACGACGGTCGACGCGGATCGGTTTCATCGGCTAACTTCCCGCTTCGACTTCCGCCGCCAACTCGTCGACCAATTTCTCGCTTCGTTTTTTCCATTTTAGCAGTGCGGGATCCGAAACCTGCAGATAGTCCAGCTCGTGCTTGAGCGAGTCCATGCTACTCATCAAGTCGACCATCGCGGTGATTGCATCGTCGTTGACATCGCCGCGTGCTTCATCATCAAGACCTTTTGCCAGGTCGAACTTTTCATTGATCTCCTGCATCCGCCCGTGCAATCGACTCGCTCGTTCGTCAATGTCACTTAATAGCACCTCAACTCCACCTTCCAATAGCGCCGATCGGATCATGGCTTCGACATCCTGATTATACGATTCCATTCCCTGAACATTGCGGATCGTCAAAATGTCTTCGACAATCATTTTGCGGCGTCCGTGACGCCCGACACTGTTGGCTGCCAATCGCAATCCGCCCAATGCGATTCGCGGCGACACATGGAACCCCGAATCACGCTCATCGTTCAGATTCGCGATCACGTGTGCATAGATTCGGTTCAATTTCCTGCGATCGGGTCCGGCATCGGGATTTGTTTTGCTAAACAAGGCTTCATAGTCGGCTTGCTCGTACGAGGGCCAGCGGACTTCGAGTTGCAGCGGGAACCGTTCCAGCAGTGCTTTGACCGCGTCCGAGTCCTTGGCAAATTGCCGCGGATCCTTGTTCGTGCATGCGACGATCGCCTGAGACCGCATCGGTACCGCTTGGTTGCCATTCATGAACACACGCCGCGTCAAAACATCCTTTAGCGGCAACAGGGCCTGGCTCGACGCATCAAGGATCTCCTCCAAGACGACCACTTCGTAGGGTAGGAAGGACCGGGCGGTGTCGTATTCCAAGCAGACATCAAGTTTTGCAATATTCGGTCCACCCCACAAGCGATCTTCGGTCATTCCCTCCCCAAAGGATTGCAGGAAGATTTCCTCTTCTCGATATCCCAATTCTCGCAGCGCCGTCATGACCATGTCGGACTTGCCATGGCCCCCGGGCCCCCACAGCAGGACATTGCAGGGCTGGAAGAATGCGTGGGTCAGCACTTGAATGATCTCGTCACAGTGCACAAATCTGGACGCCAAGGCCTCGGACACCACGCCAGGGATCTCACCACGCGGTGTTTTAAGTGGGCCGTGATCGGTATGCGAGAAATCACGGTCGGACAAATTGATCTGTATCGACTCGGCTGTGGATTCGTCGGCAGAGGTTCCACCCGGCAATTGTTTTTCAATCCGTCGAGCCAAATCAGCGGTATACGACTGCATGCCTTGGACGAATCGAATGCTTTGAAACGATTCCGCCGTCACCGTATCGTCTCCATGAATTCGAGCCGCGTTGCTGACCACTTCGAGCGATTGAATGGCCATTCGCGGCGACATCACAAACGTCTTGTCCTCATTCAAGCCTGCGATGACTTTGGACAACATGGTTTGCAACTGCTTGCCGCCCCGACTGCTATCGGGGCGGATCTTTGCGAACAGTTCCCGGTAGTGCTTCGCTTGGTAACTCGGCCAGCGGACTTCCTTTTGCAACAAAAACCGTTCCATCAAGGCAGCAACGGCATCGCTGTCTTCGGCAAATTCCCGCGGATCCTTGTTGGTGCACGCGATCACGACTTTTGCCGCCATCTCAACCCGTTCGGGACCGTTCATGAACACGCGTCGGGTGAGTACGTCCTTCAGCGGCAGCAGGGCTTGGGCCGGTGCATCAAACAGCTCTTCAAAAATGACCACTTTGTACTGAGATGCCAGGAATGATCGCGTCGTGTCATAGCGCACGCAGGTGTCCAGCGACGCCATGTCGGGACCGCCCCACAAGCGGTCTTCACTCATCCCCTCACCAAATGATTGAATGAAGATCTCTTGGTCTTCCAGTCCCAACGCCTTGAGGGCGGTGACGGCCATCTCCGATTTGCCATGCCCCCCGGGCCCCCACAGCAAGACGTTGCACGGTTCGTAGAATGCGGCCGACAGCAGGTCTGCAATTTCGTCGCAAAACACGAATCGTTCTCGCAGCGCCGACAAAATCGTCGGCAGGATCTCTTTGCGAGGCGTGGGGAGCCAAAACGATTCGTTTGAAGCCAAGACAAGTTCACCTTTGTTGCCATTCGTACTCAATGGCAGTTCGCGATTAGGGGCCGTCGTGTTCGATCATGCTGGAGTAAGTTGTGTAAACCACCCCATTCTTGACAAGGGGGTCCAGTACACTATCGCGTCGCGGTCGAACCAACAAATCGTACTCTTCTGAATTGACCCCCACCAACACACCTGGAAGCCGCTCGACAACGGGCCCTGCTGAAAGCGTCAAGAAAATGTCGAGCTCACCACCGGAATCTTGCAATCGCTTGTCCCACTCTTCGAGGTCAACGAAATCGGCATCGTCATCCGTCTCGAGCGTTTCGATCAACGTGACAATGGGCATCGAAGGTGAGACAGGAACACGATCGTCCCATTTTAATTTCTGCGAAAGATCGGGTCCTATCCATTTCCTATCCTGGTTGTCCCAACAGAAAAGGATTGCAGTCTCGCCGGCGGCTCGCGAAGCAACCTGAAACAATCGCTCTTGAGCGGAGGGAAGGTCGTCCAAAATGCAGATCGTCATTCTCCGCAACGGCTCGCTGAGCGAACTGGCAAGCATCGGTGGCAACTCGCCAATCTCGTATTTCGGGTGCGACCACTGAACTAAGACCCGCTGCCCGGTCGAGGACGTCACCATCCACGCCGCATCGTCCTGCTCGAGCGGCTTGACCGGTATCGATTTGGCAACAAACCGTTCACCCAAGGCTTCGCCAATCAACCGCTGGACAACGGCGAGAGTGATGTCTCCTCCTTCCCCCATCACCAATTCACCGGTCGCCGCACAGGGGACACTCGAGATCGTGACAGGGTGCTGTTGTAACAGTTCGAGCGCCCACGCCTTGTCGAGCTGCGGCAGTAGGAGCTTGCGTGTGAGCGACTGGCTCAACCAGCTCGAAACGTCGTCGGGATCAACCTGTTGCAATGCGGAAACGAGCGTTTCGGAATCGCCTGCGGCCAAATCGACCGTAACGCGAAGCGGAACGCCGTCGCTCTCGCTTGACTGGGTCGACAACCAACTGCGGGCTTGTTCGATTCGGTCGGCATGCTTGGACAGCAGCAATGCTTCCATAACGTTCTCAACTTGGTGTTGGCGATACCAAGTTCGATCGGTTTCCGTATGGTCGACCGCACGTTTGAAAGCCTCGGCACTCGCCGCACTGTGCCCTCGCGCCAACTCGAACTCACCGATCTGTGCTTGAATGCTGGCGTAGGAATCACCGGATACGATCCCCATGTTTTCCGCTTGCTTTGCCCATACCTGTACCTGCTCTGCATCCCGCAGGTCGACGGATTCGGAAATCGCAGCGAGCATAAAGGTTTCGCGATCCTCGGGGGTCATCTCGCTGGCTCCGGCGATCTCGGTCTGACCTTGCCGAATCAACCGGCTCCAAACCAAGTCAATCGCTCGCTGCCGCAATAGTTCGTCAGCCCAATAAGTTTGATCGTCGCTATAGACACTTCGACTCAACTCAACTGCTTGCTGCTGCAACTCATCACCACGACGGGCATCACCATCGAAAAACGCCTCCGCAGCCTGTAGACGCAACCGTTGCAACTCGACCGATTCGCTTGGCGTTTGCTGCGTGTCCTTTAAGAAGGCAACGATCTGCTCGCGATTACCCGTTTGTAACAACGAAGTGCCAACCTGTTCGTGACGGGCAACGCTCTCAGGCCATCGCTGAATCACTTCCATCGGCCGGCCAAGACGCAGCAGCAATGACGCCAAATAGTAATCGGTGGTGTCGATGACCCAACGATCCTGTTCCGAAAGCGAATCAGGATTCGCGTCAAGCCACTTATCAAATGCATCAAAATCGGCAAATGCCGTTTCGTGTTGATCCAACATGAACTCGGCCCAAGCCTTTAACCCCGTCGCCCAGCCGATGGGCAGATCGGACGATCGTTTTTCCAGCGACTGAAGCAGTAATGCCTCGTCGCAGTAGAGCTCGTCTTCGCAAGCAAGTAGGAACAGCGACTTCAACGTAGCATTCAAGTCGTCGGATTCGGAGAACAGTTCGTCGTAGCGATCTTCGAGCATCCGCAGGCTCAAATAGTTTTCAGCTGCTAAGCTTTTGAGAGACTCGCGTTCGGCTGCCCGTTCGGCTGCGAGAAAATGCGTCGCAGCCAAATCGTGATCCTCGTTGGCCCACGCCAACGCCCCTCGGGCCAGCTGATGCAATCCTTTCGGCAACGTGTCTCGCGCTGAAATCTCTTCGGCCAACTTTTTGGCAAATGGCTCGTCGTAAATCGCCGCATCAAGGAGCGATGCCCAATCCTCGTTGTTTCCCGCGACCGCTTGCAATTCAACCAAAACCGGGACATCTTCCACACGCAGGCGGTCGACAACCGAGCGAATCAGCGTTGGGTCATGCGGACACACCTGCAGTGCCTTGACTGCGTACCCCGCCGCCTCGTCGTCACGGTCGAGATCGCGTAGGACTTCCGACAAGATCCAACGAGTATTCGGGTGATCGGGAGCTTGTTTTTCAGCGTTGCGTGCTGCTTCCAACGCATCCTCGTTCCGATCGAGGCTCCACAAACAGACGGCCATCGAAGGCCATACACCCCACATGCCATTGGGATCGGAGATGGTCTTCATCACCCGAATCGCCTCGTCATACTCTTCAAGTCGCATCCACGTGTGTGCCGTTCGCAAACGAGCCACCGATCGATCGGCTGCTAGCATCGGCTTCTTTTCGGCTTCAAGCAGCAACCGTCGTGCTTCCTCGCGGCGGTCCTCATACCAGGCAATTTCCGCTTCTGAGAGCAGCTCCATTGCCAGGTCGTAGCCTTCGTCGATCGGTGGTTCGCCTTTTATATAGGACGCATACTCATCGGACATTCGTCGACCGAACGCCATTCGTTGCCAATCGTAAAGCCTCCACTGGTCGTTCTCTTTCGCCAAGAACCACTCCAATGCATCGATTTGGCTTTCCTCGCTGTAGCTAAGCAGATCGACTTCTGCCAGATTGCCAGATGGGGCCATTCGGATGTCGATGACTCGTGTGAAATCATCCAGGCTGGCTGGAGCTGGCGGATATTCGTCAAGCCAGGTGCGCAGAGTCAATCGATCCAGGAAGCCAAAGCTTCCTCCGCTCGCTTTGCTGTTTGCCACCGCTTCAATGAACTGATCGCGACTAAATGCAATCTCATCACCCGCCGTTGAATCTTCGATGGACCGCTCGAGGAATCGCTCGAGTTCTGGATCGGTTGTGGTCGGCTTGAAGCCAGGGTCACTACTCAATCGGGCGAGAACTTGGTTGAACCGATCCGCATCGGCTTGGAACCCGCCAACACGCTCGGGTTGTTCAATGCCTGAGCTCGGCTGGGCAATCTGGCGAGCCGCAAAAAAAACGACCAATCCGATGCCGCCACAGAACAACATGACCCCCAAGGCGATCACCCCCAGCACGACGAACACGCGGTTGCCTGGCGAATGGGGTGGGGAAGACGGAGTTTGTGAAAAGCGAGGGGGCGAAGGTGAATAATTCTGCGAAAAGGGATTGTCGTTCGACACAGGCGTAGTCCGTTCGCTTGGCAAAAAAGGTCGGGCATATCCATGCACCATCGAATGGGCATCAACCCGAAGTTTACCCGAACCTCACCAACCTTTGAACATCGCGTCCTTGCAATTCTTGCTGCCCGTCGACTCGAGAGACGTGTCCGCCGTCGGGCAGGCGTTCCACACTCGTACGGGCACTCGCAAGAAGCTCTAACCCAGATCGATCAACGGCTGCAGATCGATTCGCTTGACGTCATGAATCGAGACCGTCTTTCGACGCGACGTGTGGCCTCGGATGATCTCGACCCGCGATTTCGCAATGCCCAGTGTCGAGGCGATCGATTCCGCTACCGCCTTGTTTGCTTTCCCCTTGTCGGCCGGTTGAAGCACGGCGACTCGCAGGGCCCCATCATGCATACCTCCGATCGAAGCTCGTTTTGCCTTCGGCGTGACGTGGACATCGAATGTGCAAGTCTCGTTGCTCCAATGGATCGGAATCATGAGGCTCTTGCTACCTGCGAAGAGGGTGTCGGCGAGCGTCAACTCAACCGGTTGCGGCGACGCTGCTCTACGCTTTCATTGCGGAAACGCCCTTTTTCCTGGCAAGACAAGCGAGCCGATACGCTTCTTCATCACCATACTTCTCGACGGAAAAACGCTTCGTCTTGCGGACTCCCTTTTTCGGACTCCACTGAGCAACCCAGTACAAATAGGTGGGCTGTGATGGCCAACGCATATCGACTTCCTCTACCAACCGAACACCAACAACGCCTGAAGTGTTGTTCGAACGCATGATCTTGGAGAGTTCTTTGGATGTGTATCCCTTCATCTTTTTCTCTTGTCCGTCCCGGAACGCCCGGGCCGCAGTCAACGCCTTTTTCTTGCCGCCGTTCTCGGAATCGGAAAAGAACTTTGATGTCTTCTTGCCCTTTCGCATAATCCGTACGAGGTAACCGCCCGAAGATTCTCTATCGATGCGGGTAATGTTGCGATTCGCATTCATAGTATTCTGAACCGTTCGTTTGTTTGAGTAGAGTGTGTTGAACGCCGCATTCCCGTTAATTGTAGACAACCAATCAAGAAGCCTTGACACGTTCAGCAGTTTTTTCGGCAAAAAAAGGGGCAAAACCTGGCTATTGTTTGCACCTGAGCGTCGTCATGCGTCCGCTTTGCTCTGTCGCAAGCGGGTGAATCCGCTCAATTTAATGAAACAAGCTGTCGCAGCGCCGTTTCGGCGGTCCACCAAAGGTAATCGGACGTGCACCGTCAGAACAACGGTTCGTCGCCGTCTGTGGTCTCTTGCAAAGAGTCACCCTCGGTTGACTCAGGTGGCTCCACGACTGCTTCGTTCTTTGCCGCGTCCTGTTCCTGCGGCTGATAAAGCGGCATGTGGCGGTAATAGACTTCTAAGCAGTACAGAGAGAGACAAGTTGTGTACAAGCGACCGCCACTGTGGCCCCAGGCGTCGCCCTGCGGCGACCAACTTCCTGCTTCGGGCGCCTGCCGTTGCTGCGACGCAGGCAGCACCACCCGCATCCGATCATTCCATTGTTCCCAGAGTGGTCCTCCGAAGTGGTGAATGGCCTGGGTCGCGTAGTACCAATAATAGACATCACGGCGGTCCAAATCGATGGGTTCGTTCATCACCAACGATTGCAGCCCCTTGGTCATCGGGCCCGAGTTCGGTTTCCACCCCAAGTATTGTCGACACAGCAACCCCTCGGCGGACATGGCTCGCGATTGAGGATCGCCTCGCTGGTACGCGTACGCCGCGCCGTAAGACGCTTCGACCGAATTCAGGTACTGGTCGACCCGATCGAAGACCAGGGGGTCGACTTCTAATCCCGCCGCTATTCCACTCTGCAGCCCCATCACAAACCACCCCGTCACCGAAGTATCGCTATCGTAGTGTGGCTCGTATCGCCAACCTCCGGGAGGCGACTGAGCGAGCGAGGCAAAGTCACATGCCAACTGAGCACGCGGACGAAGCCACGATTCACCGGTCATGCCATAGAGTTCGCACAAGGCGATTGTCGCTTGGGCCTGGGCATACATCTTATGATTGTGCTGAGAATTGTTCGCCATCCAACCCGTGCTGTCCTGCTGGCTGATCAGCCACTTTACCGCTCGCAATAATTCTTCGCTGTACGGGCCTTCGCGGTGAGTGTTTCCGGCGCCCATGAACGCTAACATCGCCATCGCCGTTGCGGCTGTCTTGCTGTCCACTCGACCGCCATCGCGATAGGGCCCCATCAAACTCCAACTGCCATCGTAATGCTGTTGTCGTTTTAACCAAGCCAACCCGAGCGCGACCGCCTGCTCGGTCAACTCGGTCCCGCCGGCCGATTCGAGCAGTCGCTGTTTCATCGCCCCAGTGCGTCCGCTAAACATGCCGTCTCGGATGCTGCCGACGTCCCCTTTGCTGCCTGGCGCTTCAAAGTTGGGGATCACGGTGGCCCCCGACCTGATCGTGTATGCCGAAAACAGATCGTCGACTTGGAGCGGTGTCGGTGTTGTCTCGACCGGATTCTCCACAACAATGTCGCGGACCGACGGCTCCATATCCACGTCGGACTCGATTTCTTCCATCTCGGGGAACGCATCAATCGCGATCGATTCGATCGCAAATTCGGCCAGTGCCGGTGCATCGCGTGGTTGCGTCTGAGCAGCGGAAAGCAGTAGCGTGCCCGGTTCGTTTCGCAGCGGCGTGACCAAAGCAAGGATCAAGAGTAGAAACAGGTGGAAGACGGTGCTGACAAGCCAAGCGGGAGTGTCATAGAAGCTCCGGCGATGATTCGCCAACGGCACCTCCTCATCCCCCACCTTGGCAGCATCGCTCGTGTCGGACTGAGCCTCTGTGAGGATGTGGACGTCGCCCGCCCAGCGGCGTCGCGATTGCCCGTCCTCGTCCCGACCCGCCCCGTTGCGACCCGACCCGTTCCGATTCGCTTCCAACCCCAACTCGGCACGTTTGACGCTGTGCTTCGGAACGACAACCCCAGCATTCCGCGTCCGATGCCGGTTCTGCGACGCCTCAAAAACGACTTCCCTGGGTGGTGGAACAACCATCTTTCGCTCTGGGAATTAGGGATCACCTTGACGACTGGTTCTGTGATTATGACGGTTTTCGACCTCGCATGCGATAGAAGGCCCCTTTTTTGGGCTCATCCGACGGAAGCGCGCGGAACCCAGACTCGAGGTTTTTTGGAGGTATGGCTCCGGTGTCCAATGATCTCTTAGAAAAGAGTCCCCGACGGACGGTCGTCCGCAGGGAACCGGTAGCACCCTTGGCGCACCGTCGACCGGGATATCCCTTGTCAAGTTGCACCTCTGCAGAGCTCCACTCCGTTTCTCCCGGCAACTGCACTATAACAAGTAAAAATAGCTCCTGCCAGCAATGATGGGACACCGGAGAGATGCCTCGAAAACCTCCTGCGCACGCTTCCGCCGGATGAGCCCTTTTTTGTCCGACAAATTTGCCCGACGGAGAACCCCCTTTTCTCGCAGGGGGGACGCAACCCGTGTCTCAACCGAAACGAACGGCAGATCGCTGGCTGCGGCCTCGCTGCCCTAAAGTGAGAAGATCTCAAGGACCTCGGCGGCCCATTGATCCCAATTCTCGGCGGCGGCTTCAAAGTCGACTTGCATCCACCGAACCGGCTGGTCCGGGAGCACTCGAGGCGGGAACTTGGCTGCTCGCGAGACCGGCAGCTGGCTGCTTTCGCCCATCGCCAAACGATCCTCGGTCTTTGGTGACACCACGTAGTCGGCAAGTCTTGCGGCGGCCACCGGATGGGGCGAATTTTTCAGCAACGCGACGCTGTTGGGGATTCGCAGGGTGCCGCTTTGGTCCGGCAATTGGTCGGGGAAGACGATGGCAACAGGCCGTCCGAGATCTTGTTCGATGATTGCGTCGTCTGTATCGGTCAGTCCCCACGCGGCGGTACCAGCCGAAACCGCGAGTGCGACTTGTTTGTTTCCTGATAGCACCACGGCGTTGTCCTTCATTTGCCCGAGTTGATCCAGGGTCGGTTGGTGACCGTTGAGTTCCCGGAGCACCGCAAAATGGGTCGCGGTTGTGCCAAACAGCGGTCGAGCCATCGCGCATTGGCCCTTCCATTTTTTATCGGTCAAATCGGAAACCGACCTTGGATAGTCGGCGGGATCGGTGATCCTGTCGGTGTTCACAAGGATGACTCGGGCCCGCGCTGCGAAACCGCACCACGACCCGTCGCTGGCAATCATATCGCTGGGCCACCCCTGCTCGACCGCCCACGACCGCGGTTGAAGCAAGCCGAGTTTTTGCAGTCGGACGGTGTGCAAAATTTCGTTGTTCCAAAACAGATCACATACCGGTTTTTCTCGTTCGGCAAGGATTCGGTTGACCAGTCCGACGGTCTTGGTCGATTCGACATCGAACTTCGATACCACAACGGTTTCTTGCTCGACAGACCGTTCAAACGCATCGAGAATTGGCGTCGCGAACTCTTCATCAAGTGCCGAATAAACGACGACGTCACTTTCGCTGCGCGGGACACACCCGAACACGAGAAACGCACCGAGTGTCGTCACGAGTGACAAAATTCGAGTAAAATGGCGGCATGAATGGAACACGATATCGATACCTGATGCTCGGGCTGGTGTTTTTTTGTTGCGGCGGGCACGTCAGCGTAGCAAATGAATTCCAAAAGATCACGGGCCAGCACCTTTCGCTGACGACGGATTTGCCGTCGCAGCAACAAGCAATGGATTTGGTGCAGTCGTTCGATGCCGCAGTTGGCCAATGGGAAGCCTTCTTTGCGTTGCCCCCCGAATCGTTGGCAACGTGGCGAGTGCAAGCCTATGTGATGCGAGACAAGGGGGCATTTCGCGACGCCGGATTGATCCCCAGTCGCGTTCCTGATTTTTCACAAGGTTATGCACTCGGTGATTCCTTGTTCGTGATCGAGCAGCCGAGCGAATATTACACGCGTCATTTGCTGCTCCACGAGGGAGTGCATGCGTTAGCGATTGACCAATTCGGCGGTACCGGGCCGTCGTGGTATATGGAAGGTGTGGCTGAGTTATTGTCGACTCACGCGTCGAGTGGCGATTCAGTGATGGTCAACCGTTTGCCAGCGGACCGTGAATCGGTCCCTTATTGGGGGCGGTTGAAATTGATCGACGCGCGGCGCGACGAAAATCAGATTCCGACACTTCAATCGGTGATGCGTTACCCGGCCGATTTGAACGCGGATGCCGAAGCGTACGGATGGTGTTGGGCCGCGGCGATGTTGTTTTCACACTACGACGAGTACCGCCCCGCCTACTTGGCAGCCGCTCGAGCGGGCCGAGACACCAGCCCTCAGTTCACGCGTCAATTTCAACAGCGTTTATCGATCGAGTGGCCAGCACTGGTTGCCCGATGGCGGTTGATGTGCCAGCAGATCGATTATGGTTTCGATTGGAACCGAGAGCAGGTAGCGATCCATCACAAGGATCCGCTTTGGGACGGATCGAGTTTGCGAACACGCGTCGATGCATCGAGAGGCTGGCAATCGCCAGGCATTCGGATTCCGGCATCGACGTCGGTGCAGATCGCAGCGAGGGGGGAATGTGTGATCGCAAAAAGGGAAAAGGATTGGAGCAGCCAGCCGGCGGGGGTGACGATCGAATACGTGCGAGGGAAGCCGCTTGGGCAATTGATCGCTTGCCTGGTCCCGGTCACCTCCTCTGTGAACGCATCGACTTGCGAGCCACTGGGGATTGTGGCGGTCGCCCCGAGTGTCACGATCTTTTGTCCGACCGAAAGCTGGTTGGTCTTGCAGGTCAACGATGCTCCGGCTGACCGGGGCGACAACGACGGGGAATATGAGGTGCAAGTTTCGAGGGGAAGGTCAAGGCCAATCCCAGCGGATCGGTGAATCGAAAGGACGTGCGGCCGGATGGGATACGAACCCATTTGCCAGACAATCCCGCGGCTCTTCCCGAACGACTCAATGGAAAGCGAAACGATTCGGGCGTGTCATCGAAAGATCGCGAAAGGGTGCTACAATGCACTAGCCGATTGCCTACCATTTCATCGAATGCTCCGTAACCCATCTCCCTACTCCCTTAGGAACCTGTCTCCGTGGAACTCCGTTCGTCGCAAGAACCGTTTACTGATCTGGACTCACACACCTGCGGCTCGTCTCGCAACGGCCGATCCGAACCGCCGTTGTTTGTTGATCCCAATGAGCCTCGAGCCGAAGGTGTCGATTTCAAGCGAATCGAGGCGGCGGTGCGGGTGATTTTGGATGCGGTGGGCGAGGATCCGGATCGCGAAGGGCTGCTCGAGACACCTGCCCGAGTGGCTCGGATGTACGCGGAGATGTTTGCGGGGTTGCAAAGCGATCCTGGCCGGCATTTGGCGAAGGTTTTTACCGAAGAATACGACGAGATCGTCTTGGTTCGCGATATTAGTTTCTGCAGCATGTGCGAGCACCATCTGTTGCCGTTCACCGGCAAGGCTCATATTGCCTATTTACCAAGCGGTAAGGTGGTTGGTTTGAGCAAATTGGCAAGAGTGGTGGAAGAGGTTGCGCGGCGTCCTCAAGTACAAGAGCGGATGACGCAGACGATAGCTGACTTGGTCGAAGATCGCTTGTCGGCTCAGGGCGTTGCGGTTGTTTGCGAAGCGACGCACAGTTGCATGACGATGCGGGGTGTACGTAAACCGGGAAGTTTGTGTTTGACCAGTGCGATGCGGGGGGCGTTCCGCGACGACCCCAAATCTCGGGCGGAAGTGTTGGGGCTAATCAACCGAGAATCTTAACTGTCACGGCGAAGCAGGAGGGGAAGAGACGCGGGTTCTCGTGGTCGATCCTCGGTAATTCGCAGGAAGTTCTGTTTTTTTTCCTTGACGAGCTTGACGAACAACCCCCTGTGCGATCGAAATAGGTCGCATGGATAGCGAACGTCAACGAGTGCAGGACGATTTACGCGGTATCGTGCGAGGCGAAGTCTTGTGTGATCCGTTGTCGTGCCAACTGTACGCCTCCGATGCGAGTGTCTATCAGATCATTCCAATCGGTGTCGTTCGGCCGCAAACCGTGGCGGATGTGATTGCAACGGTGCAGTACGCAGCGGAGCAACGCCTATCGATTCAGCCCAGAGGGGCCGGCAGCGGTGTTGCTGGCGAATCACTTGGTACAGGCATCGTGCTCGACTTTTCTCGGTTCATGCGACGGATTACGGTCGAACCGGATGCCACTCAAATCACCGTGCAAAGCGGGGCGGTGTTGGCGGAGGTGAACCAGACATTGGCTCCCTCTGGACGTTGGTTTGGTCCTGACCCGGCAACGCGCAGCATCACGACGATGGGGAGCGTGTTAGCGATCAATGCGTCGGGCAGCCACTATCTGCGCAGCGGATCGCCTCGCGACAACATCGTTTCGATGCGCATCGTCACCGCGGACGGCGAATTGTTGAAATTGTCCAAGCACCAGCCGGGTGAATCGGTCGAACGCGCTGCGGGTGAGGGCGTTTCGACGACTGCGGGACGGCTGGCACGTGGCGTCGTGGAAATCGAGAATCAGTTCCACAGCTTGATCACAGCGAAAAAGTACGTTGCGAACTCTCGTAGCGGCTACCGGTTTGACGGCGTGATCGATTCGGCCGGATCAGTCGATTTGGCAAAGTTCATGGTGGGGACTCAAGGGACGCTGGGAATCATCATCGACGCGACGCTGCACACCGAGTTGGTGCCGACCCATCGAGGGGTTGCGTTGCTGTTTTTTCGACGACTCGATTCGGCGGCGCGGTGTGCGGTCAAGGCAATCCAACATGGGTTGGTTGCTTGTGATTTGATGGACCGCCGCCTGCTTCAGATCGCTCGGGAAACCGAGCCGAAGTTTAGCGAGTTGCTGCCTCGAGAAGCCGAGGCGATGTTGCTGGTTGAGATTCAAGGCGAGTCACTCGGTGATTTGTACGACCGGTTGGCCATCATTCGCCAAGAACTCGCTCAGGGAACCGACGGCGCCTTCGCCTCGGTTGATGCGGTTCGCCAATCCGAACGAGATTTTTTTTGGTCGCTTTCTCGCCGAGTCATCCCGCGACTGCACCGCGTGAAGGGGGCCGACGCGCCGTTACCGTTCATCGAAGATATCGCGGTTTCGCCCGAATCACTGCCCGAAGTGTTGGTGGCGATTCAGGACACCCTTCAGAAGCTGCAAACGACGGCGACGGTGTTTGCTCATGCAGGGCATGGCCAATTGCACATTCGGCCTTTCTTGGATCTCAGCAGCCAATCGGACCGCAAAAAACTACTCGACCTTGCGAACGAGGTCGCCGAGGTGGTTTGGAATCATGGGGGGCAGATCAGTGTCGAGCATGCCGCGGGCTTGAGCCGGTCGTACCTGTTGCCCCGCCAATTTGGCGCACTTTGGCAAGCGCATGGCCAAGTCAAACGCTTGTTCGATCCGCTACATCGATTGAACCCCGGTAAGCTTTTCGGTGCGGAACTGCAGAAGCCGAATGTGAATTTACGTCCGGCCGACCAGACAATCGAGGTCAGCCGGAGTGGTCGCGTTTTGATTGAGGCCGACGAAGCGATTGCTCGCCAGGCACACGAGCAGGGCAAAGCGGTTCCGCAGTTGGAAGTCCTGCAAAATTGGAGCGCCGGTGCCTCTGTTTCTCAGGTCTCGCGTAGTTGCAACGGCTGCGGAAGATGCCGCACGAATTCGCCTGCGGAGCGGCAATGTCCGATGTTTCGCTCGCTGCGAAGTGAGGAGGCCTCGCCGCGTGCAAAAGCGAATTTGTTACGAGGCGTGTTGAGTGGCCAATTGAAGGTTGAAGATTTGGCCGATGATCGCGCCAAACAGATCGCAGATTTGTGTTTCAATTGTCATCAATGCCGGTTGGAATGTCCGGCGTCGGTGGACATCCCCAAAATCGTTGGCGAACTGAAGGCACAATACGTCGCCACCAACGGACTGCCGCTGTCGGATTTGTTGCTCGGCCGGATTGATTCCATTGCAGCAATCGCTTCGCGGATTCCCTGGCTATCGAACGTGTTGATCCGCAGCCGCACGTCACGATGGCTCGTCGAGCGATTGTTCGGATTGTCGGCAGCACGCGAGTTACCTCCGGTCGTTGGCGAAACCTTTTTACGCTATGCCTCGAAGCGACGTTGGACGAAATCCAACCCCCACGGCGGGTTGAAAGTTGCCTACTTTGTCGATCACTACGCGAACTACCACGATCCGGAGATCGGCAGGGCTTTGGCGGAGATTTTGCAACAGAACGGGATCGGCTTGTTCGTCCCACCCGGTCAAAAAGCGAGCGGAATGGCGAGGATTTCGGCCGGTGACATCAAGGGGGCCCGACGCGTGGCGAGACGAAACCTCCGCGTCCTTGCCGATGCGGTTCGGCAAGGCTATACGATTTTGGCAACCGAACCTGCAGCCGTTTTGTGCCTCCGGCACGAGTACGTCAACTTGATGAATGATCAAGACGCTCACTTGGTTGCGGAGAACTCGTTTGAAGCGTGCGACTACTTGTGGCGTTTGCACCAACAGAATCGCTTGTCGACCGACTTCATCCCAGTCGACGCGGACGTTTCCTACCACCAACCCTGTCATTTGCGAGTGCTCGACCCGGATCAAGCAGGGCCAAATCTGATGCAGTTGATACCGGAGCTTTCGGTCAATCGAGTCGAAGCGGGATGCACGGGGATGGCGGGGACCTGGGGACTACAACGAAAAAACTATCGAAATAGCTTGCGGGTCGGATGGCCACTGATCTCGGCGATGCGGGCAGCGGGCCCGTGGCGGGCAGCGACGGAGTGCAGCACGTGCAAGATGCAAATTGAACATGGCGCTGGACGCAAGACCCTGCACCCATTGAAGGTGATCGCCTATGCTTATGGACGAATGCCCAAGTTTCAGAGCGAAATCATGGATTAGGAAAGACGTTCCTGCAGACATTCAAAGGGCCGCAGCCACCCATCGTTGCGGTTCCCGTAATTGAACGGTCGCGACTTCTGTTTGAGCAACCGACCATCTCTTTCTCCTTCAATGTCCGGTTTCGACTGTCCATGAAATTCAACGTGCTCCTTTTTGCCGCCGTTCGCGAAGCAGCCGATGCGGATGCGATTGCGATTGAGCTGAATGACGATGCGACCGCCAAGGATGTGCTTGAAGAAGTCGCACAGCGTTTGCCGTCCGTCTCTGGTTTGTTACCCGCTTGTCGGGTCGCACTCGATTCTCGCTATGTCGCCCCCGACACTGCGGTGGCCGCGGCGACCGAAATCGCCATCATTCCACCGGTCAGTGGAGGGTAAGGCCAACGATGAACCCCCACTCCGACGCGATCGCGGTCGAACTTGTTGATCACGCGATCGACATGACACGTTTGGATGATTTTGTCGCGGATCCCGACGTTGGGGCCAAAGGGTGGTTTTGTGGAGTCACGCGACGGACGACCGGGACCCAGATCACCCGGTCGCTGTCGTATGATGCCCACCGGCCGATGGCGACCACCGAATTGCTTCGATTGGCAACCGATGCCGTCGAGCGATTCGGCTTGACGCGTTTGGTCATTGTGCATCGACTCGGCGAGGTTGCCGTGGGCCAAGCCAGCATCGTGATCGGCTGCAGCAGCCCCCATCGAAAACAAACCTTTGCCGCGCTTCCCTGGTTGATGGACCAGATCAAAACGGATGTCCCAATCTGGAAAAAGGAACATTTTGAGGGCGGCGCCACCGAGTGGGTGCACCCAACGGACTCCTAGACTGAAACTCCATGACACTCAACCGTATCTACTTGGATCATGCCGCGACGTCATGGCCGAAGCCGCCACACGTTCTCGATGCAATGGATCGTTACGCCCGGTTGTGTGGTGCAGCGGCAGGGCGTGGCCAGTATGGTTCGGCACACGAGGCGGATGCGATCGTTCACCAAGTGCGACGATCCCTGGCCCGATTCATCGGTGCATCGTCGACCGAATCGATTGCCCTGTTTTCCAACGGCACCACAGCAATCAATGCGGCCATTTTTGGCGTGGTTCGCAACGCAGATCACGTTGTCACCACGGCTGCCGAACATAACAGCGTTCTGCGACCACTCGCTCACCTGCAAAGCAGCGGTCGAATCACATTATCCGTGGTCGGCTGTGACCGGGACGGGATTGTCAGCGCCGAGGAAGTCCTCGGAGCCGTTACCGATCAAACCTCGCTCGTCGCCGTGGGGTCGGCGGGCAATGTAACGGGCGCAGAGCAGCCAATCGAAGAGATCGGACGTCATTTGGCGGAGCATCGGGCAATGTTTCTCTGTGACGCCGCCCAATCGTTTGGATACTTGCCGATGAACGTCGAGACGCTTGGGGTCGACTTGTTGGCGGCACCGGGGCACAAAGGCGGGACGGGACCACAAGGAACAGGGTTTCTGTATGTCCATCCAGAACGGTTCGATCGAGTCGAACCGATCGTGTTTGGCGGAACCGGCAGCCAATCGGAATCGTTGTCGATGCCGATCGTGATGCCAGGAAAATTGGAGGCGGGCAATTTAAACGTCCCCGCACTGGCGGGCTGGGCCGCTGGTTTGACCGTCTTGCTCGAGCAATCGGAGTTGCGTTCTGCCAGTCATTGCCAGCGATTGGCGAAACGCTTGCATGCGGGATTGACCTCGATCGATGGTTTGCGCGTGTTTGGAAAGCCAAGCCGTTTGCCGATCGCAAGTGTTGCAGCTGAGGGAATGTCACCGATCGATTTGGCGGCAATTCTTGATGCGGAATTTGGCATTGAAACTCGAGCCGGATTGCACTGTGCGGCGCTAGTCCACTCGTATCTTGGAAGCGCCCCCGAGGGGACGCTTCGGATCAGCGGATCGGTCGTGACAACCGACGAGGAGATCGACCAAGTCGTCGCGGCGCTGCAGGCAATTCTTGGCGAAGCCTAATAATGTGAGCCGCCGTTCTCGATCCTGTTTCGGCGTTTTTTGGTCGCTCCGGGGGCCGGCACGCTTTTTTCAGCATTTGGTTTGGCCCCAGGTATAATCGGAAGTCGCGCCCTCGCGATCGGTTCGCTGGCGCCACTCTTCTTCCCGAGGGCTTTATCTTGAAACGCCATTGCTGTGCCCCCAAGATCATCGACCTGCCTCGGTCGGTTTGGATCGCTCTGTTGGCGATCGCCGTGTTGTTGATCCACTATCTGGGGGCGCCCCCTGCGGTCTCGGGCCAATCGCTCGAACGACAATCATCCTGGTCCACGATGTCAGCCTGGGAACACACGCTTCAGTCCGATCCTGTTCCAGCACGCTGTCTCGATTGCGATGGGGGTGGCGATGTGGCGTTTTCGACGCTGCAATTTGATGGGGTTACGGAGTTCTTCACTTCGATCGATTCCGCGACGGCAGGGGCAACCGTTCAATCGACGGAACTGAATCCACAGTCCGTTTATCTCTCTGCGGCGCTCGCCAATTTTGATTCCGACGCACAGCCGGATGGTTGGATGGTCGAGTTGACGCTGATCGACCGCCAAGACCGCGCGGTCATCGTGCCTGCAACGGCCCGGATCGAAATGCACCCTCGGCCCACCTTGACCGATCATGCGGGGGCGACTCGGACCGAGGCCACCGAGAAGGTGATTCAGTGGACGGTGAGATTCGTTGCGGATGAGGATGGCGTTGCCCGCGTCAAATTGCCGCTTCGGCGGTCGCAGCAGCGGTCGCTGGGGTGGTTCGTCAGTGATTCCCCTTATGCCCGTGGTGATTTGTCGCGGCCGAAGTGGCAGCGGCAGTTGGCGTATCCGAAAGATGGCCAGTTGTCGGCGAGCGTCTCGACAGGCAGCGGAAAAACGTTCAAAGCGACGACGATGGTGCAAATTCGGCCGTCGTTCTTGGTTGACACTCCGTGGCCATATCGATAAGGTGAGGTCAAATAACGAGCATTCGACGTGCCCGGGCTTCTTTAGGTCCGGGCCGTTTTTGTATCGCCACCGTTGTTTTTGCCGTAAGCGCTTCCCATCCGTACGTCATTATTGCAATCAGTTACCTATGAATCCGCAAGACATCCTCCGTTACGTCGATTCGCTTCACCGAGAGAAGAACATTGACACCGAGATCGTCTTTTCTGCGATCGAGTCGGCACTGCAAACGGCAGCGAAGCGTCAGTATGGCGAGGATGCAAATATCTCGGTGCATTTGAATCGTGAAAACGGTCGGATTTCAGCTGTTCTTGACGACGAGGAATTGGGTGATGACCAGATCGGGCGAATCGGTGCCCAGACAGCCAAGCAAGTCATCATTCAGAAAGTTAAAGAGGCCGAACGCGATACGTTGATGAACGAGTATCGTGAGCAAGTCGGGCAAATCGTCGCGGGGATCATCGGCCGAGCCGATGGAGGCGTCGCGACGGTGAATCTCGGGAACGTCGAAGCGATCCTGCCCCGTAGCGAGCAGATCCCGGGGGAGTCGCTGCATGCCGGTGAACGAGTGCGCGCAGTGGTCTTTGAGGTCAAGGCGGCCGGAAACCGCGTCCGTGTCGTGCTAAGCCGGACTCGGCCACAGTTGGTTCAGGCACTCTTTGAGCAAGAAATTCCGGAGTTGGCCGAAGAGGTCATCGCAATCAAATCGATTAGCCGCGAGCCTGGCTATCGCAGCAAGGTCGCCGTCAGCAGCGTGGATACGCAAATCGATCCGATCGCTGTCTGTGTGGGCTATCGTGGTAGTCGGATCAAGGCCGTTCGCGAAGAATTGGCTGGCGAGCATATCGACGTGGTCCGTTGGAGCGACGATCCGCAAGTGATGATCCCCAACGCATTGCAACCGGCGGCAGTCGAGCAGGTGTTGCTTTGTGACATGATCGGTCGCGCCATTGTCTTGGTCCAAGAAGATCAGTTGTCGTTGGCGATCGGACGCCGAGGCCAGAATGTCCGCTTGGCCAGCAAGTTGTGCGGATGGGACATCGAAATCATGACCGGTGGCGAACTGGAAGAACAAATCGAACGAGCGGTCGGTGGGTTCAGTCAGATCGAGGGGATTACGGACGAGATTGCTCAATCGTTGGTCGAGCAAGGATACTTGTCGTACGATGACCTTTCCGTCATCGAGCCCGATCTGTTCATGGAGATGAGCGGATTGAGTGAAGAGCAGGTCGAGCGAATCGTAGACACCGCCGAAGCAAGGGCCGAAGAGGCGGAGAAGGCCGCTGCGGAAGAGCGACGCAACCGGAAAGAGAAAGAACGCTTGATGCGTGAGGCCGAGGCGTCGGGAATCGCTGAACCGGAAGTCGCCGAACCGGAAGTCGCTGAACCGGAAGTCGCTGAACCGGAAGTCGCTGAACCGGAAGTTGCTGATCCGGAAGTTGCCGCAACCGAGTCGCTAGAAAGCGAATTGGAACCGGTTGCGGAATCGGAACCAGTTGATGCAGAAACGCCGCAAGATGATGCTTCCGATCCAGATTCTTCTGCAACCAGAACGAGTTAGGCCGGATGCGTCGTCCGTTCGCGTGGGCAGTTCAGGCTCTGGCATTCGATTTGTAGGTGAGGTAGCGTCGCTGATTCGGCCTCGATCCCGTCCGAACATTGCGTCGGCGGACGGGCGAATCGGCACGTTATTCGTATTTCCAGCTCGATTGCCCTCCGGTCGTTGCTCATTAGCGATGGAATTCGGGGGAAAGTTTCCCCTTTGTTCCGGATTCTTTGGGGAAGACCTCTGCGAGAAGCATGTTTTTCGCTATCCTATCGATCTAGGTGGGACCCGACGGCGGTCCACATCCAACCCCTACACCATTGAACCATTCCCCGACGCGGTCCTCTCCAAAGCCACATTTTGTGGGGCTGCGGCGATGGAGGAAGTCATTTATGTAACCCCAATCACAAAGAAGCGAGCCGGTTTGCCATCCAATTAGGTGTGATTCGCCAAAACTGACACCCCCCTGTACCCTGCGTCGCGTGAACAGCGTTTGTTCGTTGCGATACGGTTGATCGTACAGCAAAGCGTGCCGATCCTGGTCCGACGCAGCAGTCGTTCGGGGCCGATCGGCGTTACCGGCTCCCATAACGAAACTGACAGGATTCCTACCCCGTGCCCGCACGCATTTACGCGCTCGCAAAAGAACTGAATTTAGACAGCAAAGATCTCGTTGATCTGGTGAAAAAAGTCGGCATCACCGGTAAAGGTTCGGCGCTTGCCAGCCTTTCCGATGACGAGGTCGTCAAAGTCCGCGAACACCTCGCTGGCGCTTCGAAAGCTGCACCTCCGAAAATGGCAAGCCCCAAGGCGGCTGCGCCGATGGCGGCAGTCCGCGATTCGGTCGTTCCTCAAGAACGGAAGCCGGTCGCGATCAAAATCAGTCGCCCCTCGAGCAAGGCTGCTAAATCGACTGCCGGGGGATCGAAACAGGCCACGCCCGCCCCGATCCGTTCACCCCTTTTTGGCACCGCCTCGGACGCAAAGCCGAGCGAAGAGAAACCCACGGCGCCAACGACCGACGTGGCCGCCAAGGTGGTGAGTGCTGAGAAACCTGCCGCCGCTTCCTCGGCGCCGCTCAGCGGAGCGGGTCCGTTGAGTAAAGCGGGGTCAACGGGAAATACGGGGCCGCTCAGCAGGGCAGGTCAGCCGGCCGCCGAAAAGCCTGCGGCGGCGGCAAGTTCGCCTGCCGAAGAGGCCACCCCCAGTTTGGCGTCGCGCGTCGCAAACAAGATTGGCTTTGGCAGCAAGGCCTTACCGAAGAAGACCTCCGAGCCGGTCGCGCCGATTCGTCGCGATGCTTCTGCTTCAGCCGGGGGGCCGATCCGATCGCTCGACCGACCAGCGGGATTGGGGGGCGACAAGAAAGTTGGCGCCGGTGGCAAGCAAGGTTCGAAGCCGAAACGACGCGAACCCCGAATCAACGTCAAAATGGCCTCGTTGCCAGACGCACCTGAAACGGCAATGCCCAAGACAGCTCCTGGCGAACCCAAAGCCCAGAAGCCCGATATCAAGCTCAGTAAAGATGTGATTGCCGGTCACAAGCAAGGGATGAAGGCCCCGCTCGAGCAATTGGCTGCGGAGGACTCGGAAAGCAAACGCGGCGGGACGCGCAAGATCGGCAGTGGCGGATTGAGTGGGTTCACGGGCGAAAAAGGACGAAAAGGCGGCCGCGGCCCTGAGGTGGAAGAAGAAAAACCTCGCAAGAAAGGGATTGCGGGGATGGCCAGCGCTCGGGCCGAACGGTCTCGAGGCGGCGGCGGACGCCGCAAGCAAAACGATTCGTTCGATCGAATGGGAGGCGGCAACGCTCGCGAATCTCGCTACCAACGTCGGACGCTCAAACGCAAAGGCACCAACACCGCGGCACCCCGAAAGGAAAAGGTCGAACTGGAATTGCCATGCACCGTTCGAAGTTTCTCCGAAGCCGCCGGAGTCCCGGTCGCGCAGGTGCTTCGCGTGCTGATGGGCATGCAAATGATGATCAACATCAATTCGGAATTGGATCTTAATACCGCCGAGTTGATTGCGACCGAAATGGAGCTCGATATCGAGCTGAAGGCATCGGAGACGCTCGAAGACGAAGTGATCTCGGGCCTCGAATCGATCGAGGATACTGCCGAGAGTCTGATCGCTCGACCGCCGATCGTCACCTTCCTCGGTCATGTCGACCACGGCAAAACCAGTTTGCTCGATTACCTGATCGGTATCGATGTCGTCAGTGGCGAAGCGGGCGGGATCACTCAGCATATTCGCGCCTATGAGGTCGACAAGGATGGCCGATCGGTGACCTTTGTTGACACGCCAGGCCACGAAGCGTTTACCGAAATGCGTGCTCGCGGTGCCAACGTGACCGATATCGCAGTGTTGGTGATTGCTGCGGACGACGGAATCATGCCGCAAACCGAAGAAGCGATCAGCCATGCGAAAGCGGCGGAAGTGCCGATCGTGGTGGCACTGAATAAGTGTGACTTAGAAGGGGTCGATCCCAATCGCGTGCTGACTCAATTGACCGAGCATCAACTCACCCCAAGTGAATGGGGTGGCGATGTCGAAGTGATCCGGACCAGTGCGATCAAGGGCACCGGGATGGACGAGCTACTCGAGACGTTGTTGACCATCGCGGAAATGAACGAATACACCGCCAACCCCGACCGCAACGCGATCGGCGTTTGTTTGGAATCCGAACAACAAGGCGACCGAGGTGTGGTGGCGAAACTGATCGTGCAAAGTGGCACCCTCCGAGTGGGTGACATTGTGGTTTGTGGTCCGTCCCACGGCCGAGTCCGAGCAATGCGGGATACGTTGACCGGTAAAGAGGTCAAGCAAGCCGGACCGAGTACTCCGGTTAATGTGATGGGGTTGGACCAAGCACCGGGCGCCGGCGACCGATTCCACGTGCTCGAAGACATTTCCAAAGCACGCGAGATTGCTGCGAGCCGAGCAGCAACCAGCAATCGCGAGAGCTTGTCTGGCAGCACAACCAAGGTTTCGTTTGAAAACTTCCAAGAGATGTTGCAGGGCGGCCGATTGGGCGTGTCCGAAGACAAGGTAAAGCTGAACGTGATCGTGCGTGCCGACGTCAAGGGCTCGCTCGAAGCCATCGACAAGGAATTGACCAAGTTCGATCATCCCGAGGTCGAGATTCGCGTGTTGCAACGAAGCGTGGGCGGTGTGACGTTGGCCGATGTGACGTTGGCCTCAGCCTCGGACGCGGTGATTTTAGCCTTCAACGTGATCCCCGACGAACTGGCTCGTTCATTGTCCGAAGAACGTGGCGTTCAAATCCGACGCTATGAGGTGATTTACAAGTTGACCGACGACATCAAGGCGATGATTGAAGGGCGACTGAAACCCGAGGAACGGGTCGTCGAACTGGGACGGGCTCTGGTCAAACAGGTGTTCCAGATTAGCCGCATCGGAACCATCGCAGGTTGTTATGTCGCTCAGGGAATGTTCCAACGAGGTTGCCGCGTGCGGGTCCACCGCGATGGTCGCACCATCGGTGATTATCCGCTCGATTCACTCAAACGTGTGAAGGAAGACGTCAAAGAAGTTCCGCGAGGAATGGAATGCGGGATCCGGTTGCATGGATTCAACGATATCAAGCAAGACGATGTTCTGGAGGCGTATCGAATCGAAGAGGTCGCCCGAACGCTCGATTAGTTTGCCCACACAGCGGATTGGACTCGCTGTCGTTCGTTGTGCGACGGCGAGCGATCGCACCGAGTGGGCTCATCGTAGCCTCGGGCACGCTTGCCCTAGTCTACGCTGCCGATGGTGACACGGCCCCCAAGGGCGCCCTGCATGCCAAGGCTCTGGCAAGCGACAGCATCTTCTCCGACTCCGCCCGCAGCAACTCGTTTCCTTTTGTCACACTTCCACCTTCAAACTTCTTCCTGCTGTCCATGTCCACTCGTCGTCTCTTGAAAGCTGCCGAAGCCATTCGCGAAGTCGTTGCTTCGACGATTCTGACCCAATTGCGTGATCCGCGAGTCAAGGATGTCACGGTGATCGGAGTCCAGGTGACGCCGGACATGCGAGAAGCGAAGGTTGCCGTAAGCGTGATGGGGAACGAAGCCCAACAACAACTGGCGTTGAGAGGACTCGAAAACTCTGCCGGTTTTTTACAAAGTAAAATCGCCAAGCGAATCGAATCTCGGTACACCCCGAAGTTGTCCTTCACGCTCGACAAGGGGGCTCACAACGCGCTGGTCGTGGGCGAATTGTTAGCCAAGATTCGTCAAGAACAAGAAGGCGAGACAGGATCCACCGAGGACGACTTGGAAAATCAGGGGGATGTGGAGCCCCAGGACGACAGGGAACCCCAGGATGAGGAGGAGTTGCAGGAGGACACGATGGACGGATCGACCGACGGCGATCACGATGTGAAGTCGTCTGACCTTTGATTTTTTTAGACCTGCCGAAGTGCCAAGAGACCATTGTTAAAACACCCCATTCCTTCCCCATCGATACTGCAAGATGTCTGCTAGTAACCGTGCCACGTTAATCAACAAACTGTTCGCTGCATTAAAAAAGCACTATTCGCCGTCGCCGACTCAACCTACGCGTCCGTTGCTGGAGCATTTGTTGTACGCTTCGCTGTTACAGGATGCACCGGCGGAACTTGCCGATGAGGGCATGGCGAAATGTGAGCAGGATTTCTTTGATTGGAATGAAGTCCGCGTCACGACGATCAGCGAATTGGCCCAAGTGTTGTCCCGCTTGCCGGATGCGGTGAAAGCCGCGACACGAATCAAGAGCAATTTGCAGTCGGTGTTTGAGGAGTTCTACACGTTTGACATTGACCATTTGAAGAAAGAAAACTTGGGCAAAGCGGTTGCCAAGTTCGAAAAAATGCCAGGTGTCACGCCGTTTGTGCTCAGCTATACGGTCCAACACGGATTGGGGGGGCACTCCATTCCGGTTGACTATTCGGCGATGGTGATCTTGATGGTTACCGAAATTGCTTCGCAAACCGAGGCGGCGGCCGGAAAGGTACCGGGATTGGAACGAGCAATCCCGAAGAGCAAGGGCATCGAGTTTTCCGATTTGTTGCATCAAGCGGCTGTCTCGCTCAGCATCAGCACGAAGGACAAGAAGTCGCGAGCTCTCGTCGACGAGGTAGCCAAAGGATCGAGCAAACGACTCGACGAATGGATCACGGGAAAGAAGGCCGCCAAGAAACGGGTCGCGGCGCGAAAAGCAGCTCAGGCCGCAGAGGACGAGGCGGAGGAAATCGCTCAAGCGGAAGCGGAAAAAGCAGCCAAGGCGAAGCCGAAAAAGCCGTCGAACAAAAAGGCTTCCGCAAAGCCGGCCGACACGGCGGCATCGAAGGCAACGAGTCCGAAAGCGGCCGACCCGAAAGCCGCAAAGAAGACGAAGACTTCGAAGCCCGAGGCGGCAGAAGCACCGCCAGCGAAAAAGAACGTGGCACCGAAAAAAGTGACGCCGAAAAAGACGGCGGCAAGCAAACCGGAGGAGCCCAGCAAAACAGCGAAAAAGGCATCCAAGAAGTCGAAGAGCGCTTCGTCGTCCGTAGCGAAAACCAGCTCAAAGAAATCGAGTAGTCGTAAATTAACCAAACGTAAACCGAGATAGATAGTCGAAGCAGTCATGGCCGGTCACTCAAAATGGGCAAACATCCAACATCGAAAAGGTCGCGTCGATGCCCAACGCGGAAAGATGTGGAGCAAGCTAAGTAAGGCGATCATCGTTGCGGCAAAGACCGGCGGCGGCGATCCCGACGCGAACATCCGACTTCGCAAAGCGATCGATGATGCAAAAGCGCTCAGCATGCCCAAGGACAATATCCAGCGGGCCATCAAGCGGGGCACCGGCGAACTGGATGGCGGTGAAGTCGAGGAACTGCTGTACGAGGGCTACGGCCCGGGCGGTGTCGCCGTGATGTGCGAAGTGATGACCGACAATCGCAATCGCACCACGCCTGAACTGCGCAGCATGTTTGGCAAGTTTGGTGGCAACATCGGCAATACCGGTTGCGTCTCCTATCTGTTCGATCGCAAAGGCTTGTTCGTGTTTGACGGCGAAAGTGTTTGCGAAGAAAAAGTTACCGAGATCGCGTTGGAAAATGGTGGCGACGATGTCGAATCGGAGGAGGGGAAGATCCAAGTGACTTGCGATCCGGATTCCTACTCATCGTTGCTCGACGCGTTTCAAGCAGCGGGCTTGGAACCCGAAATGGCATCCATCAGCCAGATCGCACAAACGATGGTCGAACTCGAAGGCTCGGTCGCCAAATCCGTCCTGCGGCTGCTTGAAGCCCTCGACGACCATGACGACGTTCAAAACGTTAGCACGAATCTAGACATCACCGACGACATGTTCGACGAAGAATAATCTGCGATCGGCTTTGCTCTGCCCTATCGAATTGCAAAAAAATATCGCCCCTCGGCCCCTCCCCTTCCCTTTGCTGGGTATATGATGGAAACGGGGGGAGACGATCATGCGAACCATTTTGTTATTTCCGGCTATTGTTTTCGTTGCAAGCGTCGCATTTGGCCAGGACTTCGAAGCGGTCCAGCCAAACGGTCAGATTGCTGCCAAAATCGCGGTCTCGTCTGGGACGATGCAGATTCGGATGCTCAATGGCCAACGGTTTCGGTACCGACGTGATCGCCCCTTTGATACGGTCGATGGCCGCTTTGTCGGTTATTTCCACCCCACGTTGAATCGCGTCCTGCGTTTTCCTCGTTCGGGCAATGGATTCATGATGATGGCCGACTTAGATGATCTGCGGCCGTTTTTCCGTCGAAGTACGATGGTGGTTCGGCCTGCGCGGCATCAACATCTGCCCCCTGGTCCGCCGCTGCATCCAGGTCATCTTCCCGGTTTTCACCCTGGCTTCCATCACGGGGGCTTCGTCCCCATCTATACGCCTGGTTTGCTGGGCGCAGGCATCTATCCAGCCCCTTGGTTTGGTTACGGTTACTACACCAGCGGCATCAATTTGATTGCCTCGCCCCCCGCAGCGTGGCATCCGGGTTTCGGGCACTTGCCAGGCCGGTTTGCGCCGCAATCGGTGATCGTCGATTCACGCCTTGTTCCTGGGCCACCGCTGGAACCGGTCGCAATTGGACTTCGCAATGGATCCAATAGCGAATTGATCGTGACGATTACGGATTTGCGTGACGGATCGGGCAATCGACAAGTTCGCATCCCTGCGGGAGAAGTGGTGACAGAAACTTTCAATCGGGAATCGGTCGCCGAGAAGATCGATACGTACGAAACCTATCGGCTCGATGGCTCGATCGATACCCATCAAGTCGCGGTATCGATAGCGCCACAGCGACGTTACGAGTTAACCGTTCATCAGTGGCGTCTGCAATCGATTGCGATCGATCGAACGGGAAAGAGCCCCAATATGATTGAGGACGTCAACTACCAAGGTAAAGGGCTGGGCCGGTTTCCGTTGCCTGCCGGCGAGCAATTGCGTGCCGGCACGATCGATGTGTATCGTGCCGCAATTCGCAGCGAAAATGCGGGCGCGGTGGCACCTCTCATCGACGACTCGTCCGACTTGCCAAGCGACCCCTTTTCGGGGTTGGATTTGCGGCGATAGCTAAGCAACCAATTGACGTGCCAGTGCCACTGCGGCGCTGGCGTTGTTGCTGTATCCATCCGCTCCGATCGAATCGGCGTATTGCTGCGTCACCGGTGCCCCGCCGACGATCACCTTACACGCCTGCTGAAGCCCCGCGGCTTGCACCGCTTCGACGACCGCTTTCATGCCGGTCATCGTTGTGGTTAGTAGCGCCGACACCGCGATGATACTGGCGTTGACTTCCTGTGCCTTCTCAACAAACGTATCCGCCGACACATCGACTCCAAGGTCCGTGACTTCGAAGCCACCCCCTTCTAGCATGGATGCCACCAAGCCTTTGCCAATATCATGCAGGTCACCTTTGACCGTTCCGATCACGACTCGCCCGACCGGCTCCACCCCTCGGTCAACGAGCAGGGGGCGAACGATTTCTAAGGCCCCCTTCATCGCTCGAGCGGCAATCAGTAGTTCCGGAACGAAGTACTCGTGGTTTTCGAAGCGTTTGCCAACTTCGTCCATCGCGGGGGTCATTTGTTCGGTGATCAAACACTGTGGATCCACGCCAGCTGCGAGGGCTGCATTGGTTATTTCCAGGGCTGCTTTCGCGTCGCCAACGAGCACAGCGTCAAATAGCTTGGTGAGATCCGGTGAGTTGTCTGACATGTTTGCTCCGGGGATGTTTCGAGGTGGGAACCCGATTTTCTGTCGTCCTGTCGCCTGCGTCAAGATCACTGCCTGTTGCTCGCTGGGCATGCGGGCGCAATCGCAGCCGTATCACTCATAGCGCGAGATCTTCGAATCGCGTTTCCCGGGCGACTTGAACCATCATTTTTAGGTTCTCCAGCGGCGAATTGCGGGGGACGATGCAGCCGGATCCGAGAATAAAGCCCCCACCACCAGCAGCCGCCTTGATGCACTTCTGGCATGCCGCTCGCATCGATTCCGGGTTCCCTTGCAGCAAATCGTTGACCGTATGGACATTTCCTTGGATCGTCACGCGGTCACCAATTCTCTGCTTGGCAACGGACAAGTCAACGACGTTGTCAATCTCAACCAATGCCGCACCGCTATCCGCATACAAATCCAAGACTTTGGTGCTGTTGCCACAAATATGCAAAAGCCCTCCCGTGATTCCGTGATCCTTCCAGGCCCGAAACACCTTCTTCTGGTAGGGAAGTGCAAATCGCTCGTAGGTTTTTGGCGAAATCATGTCACAAGACGAGAGCGAATCACCACAATGGATCACGTCGGCACCGGCATCCCAGCATGCTTTGCCAAATCGAATCAGCGACTCGGTGGCGATTTCTAAAGCATGTTGAATCCCCGCTTCGGCCTCGTCATTCATCCCCGCTTCGAACATTCCGACTTCGTAGAGCCACTGCTGCGAACCGACCAAGTAGGACGCCAAAGCAAAGGGCCCGGTGCCCGGTGAGCGGATCGCAACCGCGTCGCCAACGGCTTGACGGGTTTGACGGATTGCTTCAATCATCACAGGCATGCGACCATCGGTCGTGGGGTCCAGCGGACCGATCTTGAAAACGTCTGCCAACGAATCCACCGCCGGTTGAGTTAGCGCGGGCAGCTCATCGGGGTCGCGAGTCGTTTGGCATCCAAAACCCTCGGCAATGTAAAAGTTATCCGATCCAATCGCGATGACGTCTTGGTCCAATGCGTCATGCAAAGCCAATTGAGCTTTGACCATCGCTTCGGGAATCGTGTAAAAATCTAAGAGCGAAACGCCCGAAACGGGAACCGCAACGTCATACATGTACGGAGCAACCGCCACACAATCAGTCGGCTGATGGCGAATGCTGCGAAGAACTCGCTCGCGTGAAGAGAGTGACATGATGGAGACAACCGTTGGGATTAGGCTAGGGACGACAACTCGGAGGGCGTCGAGTTTTGAAAGCGAGAACAACGCCGAACCTTCGTTCCATTCTCACTTCCTTGGGAAGCGTCGAGCACGGGGAAGGTGAGGTTAAAAGGGGCGATCTTTTTGGCCGATCCCGGACACCGGGCGGCCAGACTAAATCGTCACGTGATTTCCATCACGCGGCGCAAACTGAAAGTGGTCGCTTTGCGAAAAGAACTCGATCGGGTTTTCGTAAACCAATTTCCGGATCAACGATTCGCGGTGCCCACGGCGGCGAAGCTCGAAAATCAAATCGGGAACGGCGGTCGGCTTGCTTGGCCCCCAATCGCCCGCCGAATTCGCCATCAATCGCTCGACACCGTAAACCTCGATCATGTCGGCGGCACGTTCTGGGGTGCACTTGGAAACGGGGTACAACGTCATCCCGGCCCAAAAACCACGATCCAGCACTTCGGCGATCGTGTGTTCTTCGACATGGTCCACAAGCACTCGCGACCGATCGATTCGCGAATCGTCGCAAAGCATATCCAGGATCATCCGCGTGCCTTGGAACTTGTCCTCCAAATGAGGTGTGTGGATCAGGATCGATTGGTTGTAGCGAACCGCCAAATCCAGATGCTCCAAGAACACGATGGATTCGTTCTTGGTGTTCTTGTTCAGTCCAATTTCACCGATACCCAACACGTTGGGATGATCCAAAAACTCGGGGATCATCGCCAGCACATCCCTCGACAGCGAGACATCCTCGGCTTCCTTCGCGTTGATACAAAGCCAACAAAACAGCTGGATCCCATACGCGGCAGCTCGCTTGGGCTCCACCTCCGTCAACTGCCGGAAATAATCTCGGAACCCATCAACGCTGCCGCGGTCATAGCCGGCCCAAAACGCGGGTTCGCTGACCGCGACACAGCCCATCCTTGCCAAGGTTGCGTAATCGTCAGTGATCCGTGAAACCATGTGAATGTGAGGGTCAATGTAATCCATCCGATTCAACTCTTTGTAGCCAGTGAAAGTGGGACATAATTTTCGAGACAGTCGTGACTACGAATCAATCGCCATATCGACTCGCCAACCAGGAGAGTATCTTCGGGAAAATAGCAACTGAATGCACTCGGCGCGATCAGGACGTTCACTCAGCAACAAGCGAATGGCATCGTCAATCTTATCTCGGCGGATGCTAACATCTTCATCCAACGGTGATCCCGTTTCCAAAGCACGATCGACGCGATCGAGCGCAGCGCCGACTTCGAGTAGCTTTGCGCGAACACTCAAAAACGATTCTTCCAAAACAACGTTCGCAGTGCGTGAGTGCATGTCGTAGGACTCCAATAACGTTTGGGACTCGTGACGCAGGCGCAAAGTGGGGCCAGGGCGAAACGGGGGTCAGCAATCAGTCGTGAAAAGCATCCTGCGGGACGGTTGCCGCGATTCGTTCCTGATGCCCATTTCACGTTCAAGCATTATAGACCACACGTCCTTGCTACTGCACCCCGCCTCTGTTGGGGCATTCCAAGAGGGCCAAGCAATGCTACCTCGCTCAAGCCATTTTTTTGGCTCTTCCGCAGAATCTGTGGCGCATTCAATACAGACTGGCCCTACTGCGGAGCAACCAGCCAAGGGATGGCGGAGTCAGAGCGGGAAGAGATTCTTGATTGGCCTCGGGCGAATATGAACGCTCGACTCCCGGAGATGCAAGGGGTCTGCGTCTCCCGCTTGCCTAACGCGATGATTGCCTTTGCCTCACATACGTGGTGACCAACGTGCGGGTTGCTGAGGGATCGGGGGTGAACGTTTCTGGTCGTCCCGTAACGTTTTCTGCGATTCTCAATTGGTCTTCCTTGATTTCGTAAATGCACTTTAGCACTTGAACTTTGCCATCCTTTTCTACTGAAATGTCCATCTGATGGGGCTTCGTGCTTGTATCGACCGTAATGGTGCACTTCAATTGGCGGGGGGCGCCGCCACGCGCGAGGATCATTTGATTTCCTTTGATTGTCCGCGTCGTGCCGCGCATTCTCACAGGTAGATCGTCACCTTCTACCTTCTCTCCACCGCGTTGCATTGAATTGAGGATCCAAACGCCGTCTAGCCGCGCATCAAGACGATGCGCTTCGATTGGCGTGTCTGCGTGAGCGTTGAGCATAACGCAAAAGGAGAAAAGGAGGGCAATGTTGAAAACTCGCTGAATCATGTTTCTACACCGGATTGCTTGAGTACTTGGTACGACTGGAAACGAATGCGGGATCAACGCTTGGAGACGGGCGGTGGATCTTTCAAGGTGAATCCCCCCTTTCCCTTTGCGAATCCCGTTACCGTGTATGCGAGCGTCTTCACCGCCTGGATCCCTTTCAGCGTCTTCTCGTAGGCCGGATTGCTGATGGGCTCCGGTTGTTGACCGGCTGCGGTGAACGATGCATAGAACTGTAGCAGCAGGCAAAACAAAAGCCCCTCATGTCGTCTCATCGTGATCAGCTCCCAAGCAGTAATTGTGGTCATTCTCCCACACGCAATATTGTACTCGGCCGGACTGGCATGGAACCTCTGAGCGAACAGCCAAGACAGGATGAGGCTGAATGTAACGCACCGGATCGTTCACAAGTGCTTGTCTCGGTAAGGGGAACGTCACCGATCACGTAGCGGCGACGAATGTTTGTCCATTTAAAGGCCCGATCTGTTCTGTCATTGATGTGGCATTTTGCTCTGACTAGCTGTACATCGCCACTTTGTGGACGGTTTTACCGCGGTTGCCGAATCAATCCTTGCCGCTCATCGAGTGCGTTTTCCAGCTAGAGCATTCCACGTGCCCAACCGCGGATCAGCACATAGCAGCCCAAGAAGACTAAGGTAACAGTTGATTGTAACGGCAATCTCTTTGGGTATTTTGCCATTGTAAGCGCTCCACACATCATAATCAGTGTAGGACCGATATCTCCCCACGGAGTCAACGGGTAAACGTATCCCACGTCTGAAATCGGCCAAAACGGCCTGATGTACCAATCTGACAACCCATTCCCACCGGAGACGACCATATCGCATGGCAGATGGATAGTTTGCACGGCGACACAAACCATAAACAGCGCTATAAAAGGTGCGGCAATCCCTGCTGGTTCCATCGCGAATTCTTTGGGCAAGTAGTTCTTCAAACGCGCCGTAAAAGCCTCAATGAAATGGAATCGGTATTGCAGCCTGGCAAGAATTAGAGATGCCAGAACGATCGAGAATATGTTATGCCCCCATACCCGATGTCCCTGTTCGAATCTTACCATGTCAAGAAGCATCGGCAGACCGTCCCAGTCTGGAAGATTGGAGGCGATGCCTGCAAGTGCGACAAAAGCCCAGCCAAATCGCTGGTGGGCACCGACTGCAATTGCGGCGTGAATTCCAACCAAGGAGTGTTCAGGGGTCGTCATTCTGCGAATCCTCCAGCCTCAGAACGGCATACATCGCTGAGCCGCAGGAGTAGGTCCGTATCGGGTTCTCCGCCGTGTAGGAATAATCCGCGCATGATAATGCAAAGACGAGCGATGCCATCGCATGACCACAACTCTTCTCCTGTGGCGGGGTCAAAGGCAAGGATCTTAGCGGAAATCAACGTGACCAGGGTAAGCAATCCACGGATTGAGAATTGGAACTTCCCATGTTTTGCACGACGACGAGCGACCTCGTAGGCCATCGCTACTGCGAGCAAGATCACGCCAACTACGAGCAACAGTGAAAAATGTTTCATCGCGTAATCCGAATGATGAAGTGGAACCGTCCGAAAGCGGCAATGGGATCGTCCACTCGGATGGAGATCCCCGGTTTTCGGTCGAGCAAGATGTCGCAATCATTTAAACCAACCCTTTACGTTCTCAATCTTGATGCCGTCACCGGTCTTTGGATCTGCATCAAGCACGTTACCGATGTCAACAAGTGTTCCGCTGTAGAGAAGGTAGGGGAGTTTCGCCGAGTGAACCACCTTCCCCTCTACCGTCAGATCGAACGAGCCGTTTGACCACATTCCATATTTCGTTCCGATGTAGAGAAGGTCGTTTTCACCACGATCGAAGATGCACGCATGAAGTCGACCACGTAAGTTCTTCGTCTGCTCAGCGTTTTGTCCGACGAATTGTATGACATTGCCGGTCAGCGCCGCGTCGTCTGATGCTGCCGGTTTCGCCGTTGTTGTGCTGGACGAGACACACGTTAGGCAAAATAGTGCTACGCACGCTGTCACGATGGTGCGCCGGAAGTTGTTTCGCATGGGTATGCTCCAGGTTAGGGTTTCAGCTTGCAGTATGGTTTGCTGAATATCTCAGCAACTTTCGCACAATGCAAATGCCTGACCGCTATCTCTGCCCCCTAGCAAGAGGTCGTGCAGTTTTTAAGTTGTTGATTGAAAAAGACTTACAAGATTTTCCTCTCCCTCGCTGCGCTCGACCCCTCCCGCTGGGGACGCGGGGCTGGATGCCTAAACACTACAACAGTCCCAACTTAATAACTGCACAACCTCACAACATGGGAATGGAAATCTGCATTTCTTTCCCTCTTGCGGTACGTACGCTTGTACGCTTAGAATGCCGCAAGTCAAATGTACGTACGGTGGGTTCGCGAGAGAGGGATTTATGGTTGATCGGCCTGGATTGTCGAAGGGTGAAATCGAAGTGGCTCGGGTGCTGTGGGAGATCGGCCCGTCGCCGGTTCGCGATGTTCACGAGGCGATCGCGGCACAGCGTGATATCGACTTTTCAACGGTTCAGACTTATCTACGGCGTTTGCAAAGCAAAGGCTACGCAAAGTCCGTTTTGAAGGGTCGCGTGCGGATCTACAAGTCTAAAACGAAACCGCGAACCGTGATTCGTGAAACCGTTGACGATTTGGTCCAGCGCCTTTTTGGTGGCGAAACGATGCCACTCGTTCGGCATCTGATCGAAGAACGCGGGATCGACGCAAGCGAATTGGACGAGCTTCGCAAACTGTTAAGCGAAATCGAGCCAGACCCAACGCGAAAGGGGCAAGGATGAATTACCTTCAAAACATCGTTGCCGCACAGCTCGTCCAGTTGTCGATTGTTGCGCTCGTGGCCTGGTTCCTTGCCGATACGGTTTTTCGTCGTCGCCCTCGGATGCAGTTCGCGGTTTGGTCCGTGGTACTGCTGAAATGTATCGTTCCGCCGTTGATGCCCAGCTTGATTTGGCCGACCGCATTGAGTGGCCCCGGGGCGTGGTCGAACCACAAAAACTTAACGCCGGTGCTGACGCAAGCCGAAGCATCGATTGTAACGACGACTTCTGTCAACGCCGCGGATCACCGACCGAGAACGCCACGCCACAATTCATCGCCGAGTTTGTTCACGTTGAATTCGTTCAGCGGGTGCGCCGCAGCGGTTTGGTTTGTCGGTGCGATGACGGTTTTCGCTTTAATCATCCTTCAAATTCGTCGGACACGTCTTCGATTACGCCGTCGTTGGCCGCGCAGGATCGATCAACTCGAATCGGCGTTTGACCAGGTTCAATTTCGATTTGGCGGGCAAGCACGTCGCACGTCGAAGGTCCGTCTGATCGTCACACGTGGTTGTTTTGGCCCCGCTGCGATGCACCCGACCCATCCGCTCATCGCGATGCCGGGCAAGTTGGCCGAGCGATTGAGTTCCCAGCAATTGCGACCGCTGCTCGCTCACGAGATCATGCACGTCCGTCGTGGCGACTTGTGGCTTGGGTGGCTGCAGACCGTTGCGGTTTGGCTTAACTGGTTTCACCCGTTGGTATGGCTAGCAAGTCGTCGATTGTCGGTCGCGATCGAGCAGTGCTGTGACGAAGACACAGTGCGGCTATTGCAATGTGATCCAGCGGATTATCGCCAGGGTCTGTTAACGACCGTGCTTTGGAAAAACTCAGTTCCCACGTTGCCGGTTGCGTCTGCGATCCGGCCCGCACATTTAACGCTTTACCGCATGGAGGCTCTTATGAAAATCGATCTTTCACGTCCCACTCAACCTTGGAAATGCCGTTTGCTATGGCTGCTGATGATCGTGCTACTGTTGCCTGGCGCCCGATGGTCCGTTTCCGCCTCGCCAGACAAACCGAAACCGACTGAGCCAATCTCACAGGAAGACAAAGCATCCGTATTACCGACAGGCGGATCTGAATCGGAAATCGAAATCTCTGCCGAGGATACGAGAGTCTACCCAAGGACTTATCGTGTCAGCGATTTGCTGACTGTCAAACAGTCCGTTCTGGAATCGCCTTATGCAGCAAGACTGAGTATAACGTCTTTTACCAATTTCGAGCCGCTGATGACAGAGCTCACCGAAAAGGTTGCACCAGAGACATGGGAATCTGCCGGTGGCGCCGGCACGATGGGTCCTTATCATCAAAATCTGTCTCTCGTGATTTCCACCACTTGGTCGGTTCACGATGAGATTGTGGACTACCTGACTGAAAAACGTCAGAAGCTGGGGAAAACGCAGGTAGTGCCTGCCGCACCAGCAAACGATCAAAGCCGGGGCGACTTGATTGAGCTTCGCAGCTCGATCTTGCAAGGTGCATGGGCTGATTTGCAAGACGTCAATCGTGATTGGAAACCGATCGATGACACCTCGGAAGCAACTTTTTTCATTAGTGATTTAACGAGTACACTTGAACCAAATCGACCATTGCGAGTCCGTTGGGCCGTGGTTGAAGCCGCGGCGGTTGAGCGGATTGCGGCGTCCAAGGGCAATCGCGGCACGGTTCATGTTGTGTCTCGCCCAACCGTTAGGATGAAATCTCATACGACGGCGTCGATCTCGGTTGGCAACGAACAGGAGATTAAGTTTCGAAAAGAGAATGGAGAAAGGGTCGACGAACGACTTTGGACCGGTATTCGTATGGAGTTGACTGCGGCAACGAAGCGTAGCGCAAGCGGCGACCCGTTAACTTCCATTTCGATGAAGTTCTCATCTCAAGAGAGACTGTCGGTTGAACCTGAGCTCAATGGCAAAGCCGACGGCCAAGCGAACGCCGGCAGCTATCCGGTGCTGGAGGCGCGAGCGTTGACGATCGATCAGGATTTGCCAAGCGGCAAGGCGCTGTTGGTGTTGCAATCGAGCGGCGACGACGACCAGCGATCCTCTTTGCTGATCATTTCTCGGAACGAGTGAGCACCGCTCCGGGGTTTTGTCGCTAGCCCGGATTATTCGTTGGAGTTGTAGGCTTTAGCCGACTGCGTGCTGGATCCTTGCTGAATCGGTTAAAGCCTACGACTCCAACATGCGAAGTCTGTTTTTTCTCAATCGATGTAAGGTGATTGCATACAGAGGGTTACGGGGGATATGTTTCGACTGATGAATAACCCTCCACGCCTGCCCCGCGATGACCTGAACGAACTAGATAGTGAGTTCCTGGAAAATCCGGGCTAGCGGCGGCCGATTAAAGATGAAGAACTGCGGTGATGAGCAATTCGATGACACCACCGACAACCGTGTCTGCAACGAATGCGCCCGCGCATTCGCCGGATTCTTGAATGACCGATTTTTGGTTTTTGTTCGAGCGGTTGGCGCCGTTACGTTTTCGGGGTCTTGCTTTGCGTTTCTTTTCTGTTTGTGAACCATGGCGTGTGTCGGCGAGTTTTTCAAGCGTGCCCTTATCAACATGCACGCCGCCGCAACCATTGCAACGGGCGACCGACAGCGACGCGAACTCGAGTGCACAGAAATCGTTGTGGTTGCAACGAGGGCACTGCAATTTACATCCAGCTAACTCCAAAACGCTGACGTGCCCCAGTTGGTTCGGCGACGCTGACGCTACCGCGTTCAATTCACCGGGATCGAGCCAAACCGATTGACAGTGAATGCAGCGGTCAATCTCGACGTCCGCCGCGAACATCGACTCCATTGGACCGAAACAGTGGGGGCAAGGAAGCATCAATACGTGCAGAGAATCGAATGAAATGGAATCTAGATCACTAGCAAAAACCTAGCTCGGATTTCGCGGCATGATGGCTCGATCAGGCACCTTTTCTGCAGAATATCTATCCGCCAAACCCAGGGTCGCTCGGCGGCGAAGCCGCAGAACGCACCCTAGGACACCTTTCTTTTTCCCGATAGGGATTCAAAGCAATTAGCCGTGGGTCGCGTAGCGCACCCACGGAAAGCAATTGAAAAAAAGAATTGCGACCCCGGAGGTGGTCGCAGAAAACCCAGCTTGGCGGCGCCGCGCCCCCCCTTCGGGGTCGGGCGTCAACGTGACGTTCGATCCCGGCGGTGTTCGCTGCGCTCGAACGCAGGCGAATGGCTTAAAACGCCTTCGGCGTATAAAAGTTGTGGGTGATCAACAGGAGGCTACGAGTCCCATCGACAGAATGGATCAAGGGACTCGTAGCCTCGTCCACTTCTATGAAATGTTTGCTGCTGTCAAGTGACTGTTGTGTTGGGGTGGTTGTTGATTGAGTTTGCGTTTAAACGATCCGGTTCCCCATTCTTCTATCCGAGCTCTGATGGCCCAAGTTTCCTGCACCAATTGCAGATAACGACGTTGCAGACGCGGCTCCAGCCGCGGAAGATTGATTCCATCCAGGGCAGTCTACAAACTAAGGAAACTTGTGTAGATACCAATGCCCAGAGGGAGAGGTAAACCACCCCTGCCCGCGCAGCGGGAGGGGTCGAGCGCAGCGAGGGGGAGGGCCCAGGACCCGTGGCCCACTCTTTGATACGTCTTAGCATCGATTCGTCAGGCCACTCAGAGCAGCGCCCCCAAGGTGCGCCGCTGCGCGTCGACCCTGGGCTCTGGAATTTAACCGCTTCGCGGCAAATAGAATTCCGAAACATATTTACCGAACGTCCCCTCGGGATAACGATCGGGCGCCAAAATCCCAAGGCGGGAAACCGTGGCCTCCACGGTCGATTGGCGGGACCGGCATGATCGGCGCATAAAAAAACCCGTTTCCAAACGCGATCGTTTGGAAACGAGTGCTATCGTGATCCTTTCTGACGCGTTGAACTACTGGTTGTTCGAGTCGCCCATCGACTGCTCTTCGTAGTCGTCTGGCATCGCCGATTCATCGGTTGCTTCGATGACAACGGGTTTCTTTTCGCTGCATCCAACCAAGCAAGCGGTGAATGCGATCATGGGCAACAAAAGAACGAGGTTGCGAAGTTTCATTTTGCTTTCCTTCAAGGTAAAGGCGTAAGTGAGAAATCGGACGGATGCTAGTATATCCAAAAGGATCCACTGCGTAACGGGGGCGCAAGCATTTCCTTAACAGACAATTTGACGCAGCCGAGGGGCCTTTTCAGCGTGGTCATCGGGGCGAGTGGTTTGCTTCCCAGACACTGAATTCGGCCCAAACGGGGAGATGGTCCGAAACCTCGAGCGCTTGATCACGGGTTAAGCCGAACGTGCGTTCGATATCGAAGACTCCCCATCGTCCCGTGAACTCGCCCGTGGCCTGTCCCTGGAACAAGATGTTGTCGTACGCCTTGCTTTGACGGGTATTGGTCATCGCACCGCGTACGACCCAGCGAATTCCTGGTATTTGTCCCAAACGTCCCAGTTGCGTTTCACTGGCGTTCAAGTCACCCAGCAAAATGACGTCGTCCTCATCGGCACGTGCCGATAACATGACTTCGAAGGCCTCAGCAAGCGCGTCGACCTCTTGTGGAACTTCGTCCGGGTCCGTGTGGGTGTTAACCAGCCAAAAGGAAAACCCATGGTCCGGTGACTGCGTGACGGCTCGAAAGCGGGCAACAAACGGTTCGCGGTGCAACAGGTCGGAGGGGTCGGTCATGGTGCCAACCGCATTCGGGTCGTACTGAACTCGCGTTTGATCAAAAACATAGGCGTATTGTTCGGTGCTGACGCTGCGTCCCAATCGCGGCCCAATCAGATACCCGTACTGGCTGCCGTCCGCGTTCAGCGACGCGACAAAATTGGGCAAGATGTTGTCGTCCTTGGCGCGGACTTCTTGGATGGCCACAAGATCAAAATGACGAACGACCTGCGTGAGCACATTGACCACCTCGGGTTTTGCCATCTTGCTTTGGCCGAACACTTGAATGTTGAAGGTTGCAATCAGCAACTTGTCCTGCGGCCGACGACTGGCGGACGTGGACGCTCCGAAAGGGCGTCGGTTGGTGGATGCATATTGAGCCGGAACGACTCGTGGGTCGTACGGCGTGTTGTTGGCGGCTGCTGGCAAGTTGGAGAGCTGCGTTCCCGGAAAGCGCTCCGCAATCGTGTTTCGAACTTCATTGCTGAGTTGGCGCCCCAGATCAAGATCGGTCAGCGAGGCCTCAGGATTCTGGGATTGCCATGTCGTCAACCGCTGAACCAGCGGTCCGATGACGGGCCAATTCGGATTGAAATAACCGCCAATTCCCGAACCGGAAAAAGTGGTGAAGATCATCCAAAAGAAGAACGAGACTCGCGACTTACTGCCTGCATTGGTTTTTCGTTTCGCCACGCTTCACAGGCCTCCTTGCCTGACGCTTCGTCGCCGGGGTGATCCGTCGTGGTCAGCGACTCTGCGTTAACGACACTGCTCGAGCGAAGTTTGTGCTAACCTCGCCAATCGAGGATCGCTTGATTGAGTTGCTGTTTTGAGTGCGGCTTTGGCGTTTTCGGAAATCGATTCCTTTGAAGCAGCACCGATTTTTCCGAGTGCCCACGCAGCCCGTTGCCGAACGGCGATGGATTCGCACGAGCGAACCGCATCGATGAGGACGTCCTGGTACGCAGCAGCGTCTGCTTCGGCGCGGCCCAGTAACGTGATGGCCCAATAAGCCACGAGCGGATTCGCGTCACCGGCCAACTCGGCGATGCCATGAATTTGGTCCGGCGGGGGCGGCCCCAGCTCTTCAAGCGCCGCGACGGACCAAGTCTGAATCGCTTCAACGTCCGCGCAGGCTTCCACCAATTCGATGGCCGCGGGTGCCGCATCGGGCCCCATTTGCGCCAACGCCTCCGCCGCCTCGGCCCGCTGATGCTGCTCGAGGCTTTTCAGCTGTGCCGTCCATTGTTGCTGCAGTTCCCTTCGACTTGGCACCGATCCTCCTTGTGGTAACCGTCCCGAGATCTTCGCTCTTAGTGGTTTGTCACAACCAAGGTGTGACAGCCCCCTAGCACTTCAACCGCACCATGCATAGGCATTCACGGCGTGAACCCACAAGATCAATCCTGTTCAGTAGCGTCGGGGGGGGTGCATTTCTCAATGCTTTGCGATCGCTTGGCGTTGTCGCTCCGTCAGCTCGCCAATGCCTTTGCGAGCCAATCGCAACAATTCGACCAATTGGGCGTCGTCGAAGGTTGCTTCTTCGCCCGTCCCCTGGATTTCGACAAATCGCCCAGCTCCTGTCATGACCACGTTCATATCGACATCGGCCGCCGAATCGAGCTGGTAATCGAGATCGAGGCGAACCAGTTCGTCGATCAACCCCACACTGATCGCCGCGACGCTGTCACGAATCGGTCCGTCGCCAACCCGGCTACCCGGAACGGCCATTTCGACCGCTTTCGCCAAGGCGATGAAACCGCCGGTGATCGACGCCGTACGAGTTCCTCCGTCGGCTTGCAACACATCGCAATCGACGGTGATCGAGTTTTCGCCCAATTGGTTCAAATCGATGATCGCGCGCAGACTGCGGCCAATCAACCGTTGAATCTCGGTCGTTCGCCCATCGATCTTGCCGCCACGGTCGCGACGCTTTCGCGGGCTCGTGCTGCCGGGCAACATATTGTATTCCGCCGTCACCCAGCCTTTGCCTTTGCCGGCCATCCACGGTGGCACCGACGTTTCAAGCGACGCGGTGCAAAGCACGATCGTGCCACCCGACTTGTACAGCACGCTGGCCGGGTTGGACGGAATGTAGCCGAGTTGGATTTCAACGTCACGCAGTTGATCGGCAGCGCGTTCAGGAAGATTCATGGATGAGTTTCATTCAGTAGAGGACGGAAAGGGGGAGACATTTTTTGCATCGCGGTCAAGCGAGTCGGCCGCGATCCAGCCGCTCATCAAAACCATGGGCATCCCGGGACCCGGGTGAGCCGCGCCGCCGGCCAAATACAGGCCGCGGAAGTCACGACGGCGGTTCGCAGGTTTGAACGCACCCGCAAACCGCCCGTGACTGGCAAGTCCATAAATGGCGCCGTTGAGCACGCGATAACGGTGGTGAATGTCCTCGGGGGTCAACACCGACTCGTACACGATGGAGTCACGAAGCCCCTGCATCCCCGCAGTGGTTTCCAGTTTGTCCAAAATCGTTTCCCGGTACGAGGGCAGCATCTTCTTCCAATCATGACCAGGGTGCAGATACGGTGTGTGCACCAGCACATACAGCGCTTCGCATCCACTCGGAGCCACATCGGGTTCGGTCATCGCCGGCGCACAGACATACGCGGTTGGGTCCGATGCAGGTTCGCCGCGCTGATAAATCGAATCAAACTCTTGCTCCGGATCCCGCGAAAAGACGAAGTTGTGATGCAGCAAGTGGTCGTAACGACGGTTCAATCCCAAATACAAGACCACGCCGCTGCAAGCGGCTTCCAATCGTTTGTTGCGCTGAAACTTTGCCGATTCCGGTGTTCCATCGAGCAGTTCTCGATAGGTTCGAACCGCGTCGCAATTGCTGACCACGGCATCGCTGCGAATCGTTTCGCCGCCGGCGGTGATCACTCCCGTCACCCGTCCATGATCGGTGGTGATCCGCATCACATCAACGCCCGTTCGCAACACCACGCCAAGCTCGATCGCCAATTTCGTCAGCGTCTCGGGAACCGCTCGGGTGCCTCCGATGGGATACCAAATCCCCTCGTCCGTTTGCATATGAGCGATCCCGCAAAGCACGGCGGGCGACGCATACGGATTCGAACCGACATACTGGGTAAAGTGGTCCATCATCTGAGCCACACGCCGGTCCGCAACGTGCGACCGCACCACGGACGCCACGCTTTTGCCCATCCGCAACGACAAGACATCCTTCATCACCGATGCCGAGAAGGCGCCGCCGACGTCCATCGTATCGCGGATTCCCCCGATCGACCGCCAGAAATAAAATCGGTCGGACACGCCATGCAACTGCTCGCTCAGTTTGCTGAACCGTCGATACCCGTTCGCATCGGCGGCGGAGCCGGTGAACTTGGCGATCGAGTCGGCCATCGTGTCGACATCGGCGACCAAGTCCAACACCGTCACGCCGGTGTCGTGGTCGCTTGGGGTCGCACCCGAGTCAAAGAAGCAGCGCCACTGTGGATCGAGCTTCACCAAGGTCAAGTAGTCGGTAAGACTGCGTCCGGCTTCGGCAAACACGCGTCGCAAGACACTGGGCAACGTCAAAATCGTCGGCCCCATGTCGAAACGGTAGCCTGCGGCCGATAACACAGCCGCTTTCCCGCCAAGCCAATCGTTCTTTTCAAGAAGCGTGACCGAGTGCCCCCGAGCCGCGAGGACACACGCCGACGCCAAGCCAGCCAATCCGCTGCCGACCACGATCACCTGCTGCGGTGACCTTGCTTGCCGGTCGCCGTCGGCAACCGAATCCCCCGATGCCATTCCTTGAACTCCTTCGCTTGAAGAACCTATCCGAAAAGGGGTCTGACCCTTTGTCGACCGACGTTTTTATTGCTCAAAAACTCGTTGTTTTCCAATGGATTCGCTACCGATACACTCACACCAACAGAGGGTCAGACCCCTTTTCGGATCGGTTCTAAAACAGGTTCCCCAAAATCAACGGACTAACCGCCGAAGGGGTCCGCGCCGTCGCCAGCGAACGGGTCCGCGCCGGGAGCACCAAACGGATCGCTGCCGGGAACCGCGAAGGGATCGTCACCGGCCGGCATGTCAAATCCCGGACTCGGATCCGTATCCATCTCCAATTCTTGCGTCTGTTCGTCTCCCGCTTCCTGTTGCACGGGTTCGTTGGAGGGTGCTTTGTCAAATCCTTCGCGGATTTCAGGAAGATCCGCCCCAATCGCATGCAAACACTGGATCGCCCCACTGCTGCCAACCAAATACAACCGATCCGTCATTTTGTTTCTCAGCAATCGCTCAGGGCGAACGCCCGTCAGCGTCTCAAGTCGCTTGCCCGTTTCCAGATCCAGCACCGCCATCGATCCGCTCATGGTGGTCACGTAGACTTTGTCACCGATCGTCCCCAACATTTCATCGACCCCTTGTGCAGGCATTTCCCATGTCACGCTTCCGTCAGTCTGGCTCAAGGAGTAGAGGCTGCCGTAAGTGGATCGAATCAGCAATTGGTCGTCGGCGATGAGGGCTTCGTCATAAAAGGGTTCGCCAAAGGGAGTCGACCAAAGAACTTGGCCCGATCGCGAGGCGAAGACGCCGTAGACTTGTCCCGCTTCGCTGCCAAAAAAGAAGCGTTCCCCATCGGCCGCTGCCACACGCCCGCTGACGATGCCATCGGTATTGAGCCGGAACAAAACGGATGGCTGACCGGCGGTCTCCATACAGTAGAAGAAACCTTGCCCGGTTCCCCAACCAATCTTCGAGGAACCCGGCGCTTTGGTGGGAAGGGCCAGCGCGCGGCCGGCAACCGTTTCACGGAACGGAACGTCATTGGGATCGGTCAACGAATAGCCCTCGATGCCACCGGTGATCGTGGGAAAGACCGAGACGTTTCCCGAGTGAATGGCACCGAAAATGGGCATATTCACCGTTTGGGTTTCCTCGATGATTTCGCCATTGGTGACGTCGATCTCGATCAAGTTGCCACCGTTGATCACCGTTGCATACGTTTCGCCAACACCAAGAGCCAAGTAGCCCAAGCGACGATCACCGACGCGGACCATCCATTTGGGTTCGCCCGTTTCGGCATCGCGAGATTCCAACGTGCCATCGTTCCCGAGGGTGTACAAGCGAACGCGTGGGACAATACGGGTTTCAATCTTGGCTTCGATCCCACGCCGCGTCAGCCTTCGGATTTCATTGTTGGCAATGCGTTCTGCCTCCTTGCGACCCACCGGTCTGCCATACGAATCGACCCGATCCGTTGGAATCCGCATCAACACATCCGAAAATTTTGCACCCTTCTTTGAATCGACCGTCTTGTCTTCGCTCGTCGAATCCGGCGTTTGCGTGGAATCGGCGCTGCTGGCGGGTGCCGCTGCTTCGGCTTGTGCCTCCCCCGCCGGAGCCGACACCCGGACCACCTCGACAAACTCATCTGGCGAAGTGGAATGGACGTAGATCTGCTGGTCCGCAATCGACTGAGCCCCAGCGGGAGCTTCGAGTTGCCGCCGCCAGGCAATTTCGAGTCCTAGCCGGGCGGCTTCGCGTTCGCTTAAGAACTCATCCGCCAAACCGACCGCGGGGAACGCAAGCGAACCGAACGCCAACGCAATTGCAGTGATTCCGGTCACCACAAGGCCAATCGATCGTTTGGATCGCAATCTTGAATCGGGCAGAGCAGGGTGGCAAAGCGACTTGTGCACAAAAACACCTAGTTTAGAAAACAAGCAGAACGGGGATTTGTTTGAACAGCTTCCTCGCATTCTAATCAATGGCGTTGCCGGATGGCGACTTGGGTAAAATTTACTGACCGATCGCTCGATTCACCCGGGCTACTCATGCCCGACCAGGACGACTACAACGAATTTAAGGGTCGTTCGACAAACGAAATACCAAAAAAGGAAAACGATGACCGGAAAACGTATCTTGATGCTGGTGGGGGACTTCGTCGAAGACTACGAGGCCATGGTACCGCTGCAGATCCTGATGACCTGCGGCCACGACGTCGCCACGGTCTGTCCTGGCAAGTCGGCTGGTGAAACCGTGGCAACCGCAATTCATGATTTCGAGGGGGATCAGACCTACTCCGAAAAGCCAGGCCATCGGTTCGCCATCACGGCCAATTTTGACTTGATTCAGCCCGCGGAATTCGATGCGTTGGTGATTCCTGGGGGGCGAGCGCCCGAATACTTGCGCTTGAACTCGAAAGTACTCGACTTGGTGCGTCACTTCTTCAGCGAGAATAAACCTGTCGCGGCCGTCTGCCACGGTCCCCAAATCTTAGCCGCCGCCGGCGTCCTCGCCGGGCGATCGTGCAGTTGCTATCCGGCGGTCAGCCCCGAGATCTCGCTCAGCGGTGGCACCTACGTGGCTCCCGCCGACACCATGGATTCCGCCCACGTCGACGGTAATTTGGTGACCGCCCCCGCATGGCCAGCGCACCCAGCTTGGATGCGGGCATTTATCGATCTGCTTGACGCCTAAGTCGGATGATTCGTTGGAGTGGTAGGCTTTAGCCGATTGCGTGCTGGATCCTTGCGCGATCCTGGGATCCTGCGTTACCCTGGATAGCGGATCCCATACTTCTTCATCTTTCTCCACAAGGTCGTTTTGTCGATGCCAAGCGCCTCGGCGGTACGACCGCGATGGCCTTGATGCTGGCTCAACATCCTCACGATCACATCGGACTCCGCAGCCGATAACGGCGCAGCCTTGCCCGGTGCGGTCACCGCATTCGTCAACAAATCCATCGGCAAATTGTCCACTTCGATTCGGTCACTGCGACACAACACCACCGCATGTTCAATGATGTTTTGCAGTTCGCGAACGTTGCCGGGATAGGGATAATCAGCCAACCGAGCCATCGCTTCGTCGGAGACCCCTTGCACCTGTTTTTGCTGTTCCAGATTGAACCGGTTCATGAAGTGGTGAATCAACAGCGGGATGTCTTCACTTCGCTCGGCCAGCGTCGGTAATTCGATTCGCACGACATTCAGCCGATAATACAAATCCTCACGGAATTTTCCGGTTGCGATTTGCTCCGCGAGTGTCTTGTTCGTCGCGGCAATCACTCGCACGTCCGTCGATGTGGTTTCGGTCGCTCCCAGCGGCTCGTACTCCCGCTGCTGCAACACACGCAGCAGGCGCACCTGAAGGGCGGTGGAGATGTCACCAATTTCGTCTAAGAACAATGTTCCCTTTTCCGCCAACGCGAATCGCCCCGGCTTGTCCTTGTCCGCTCCGGTAAACGCTCCCTTGCGATAGCCAAACAGTTCCGATTCCAACAGTGCGTCGGGCAACGCGCCGCAATTGACCGCGACAAACCTCTCGTCGGCTCGCCGCGAAAGGCTGTGGATCGCTTTGGCAATCAACTCTTTGCCCGTCCCCGTCGCACCCTGGACGAGCACCGATGTCTCGCTGGCTGCGATGTCCGGCAAAATATCCAAGATGCCCAGCATTGCATGGTTCTTGGTGATGATGTCGTATTGCGAGTAGCGCCCGTCGATCTCGCGACGCAAACTCTCGATCGCAGAAAGATCGCGAAACGTTTCCACTCCACCAAACGGTTTTCCATCCGCATCGCGCAACACCGATGTGCTGATGCTGATCGGCACCTTTTCACCGTCACGGTTCAAAATGTCAATCCGCCGATCGACCCATTGCCGGCCCGACTTCATCGAATCACGAAGCGCACAATTGCTTTGACAGATGTTCGCTTGAAAAACGTCGAAACACTTTTGACCAATCGCTTCGTCCCGAGAAACCCCCGTGATCTCCTCCGCAGCTCGATTGAACGACGTGATCCGCCAATCGCTGTCGACCGTAAACACACCGTCCGCGATCGAATTGAGAATCGTCTCGTTGGGGTCGGAGGTCTCGTTCGGATCAAATTGCCTGGACATCCCCCCATTGTCAGCGGGATTGCGATCCGTTTCCAGACGGGTTGCGCTGCAGACCCGCCTTTTTGGTGCTAGCGCTTCGCTCTCGAACCGTTTTTGACAACGCCCCTCTCCCCGCGAGCGCGGGGAGAGGGGAGCCAGAATCTCGAATGAAGCGGAAATTGCAAATTCACTCCAACTTGCCGCGCAGGCAGAATCCCCATCACTTCACGCCACAGGCAGCGTGTATTGCGTGATCGGATAGATTTCAAGCACTTCAATACCTGCTCGCCCCCCAGCAAGTGGCATTGGCCATTTACCCTCCGCGACTACAATCGGGCCGTCCCCGGGGACCTGCTCTTTGCTCACCCCCTTTTCCCACCTTTGACCCCTGCGAGAACACCCATGAAGATGAGAACCTCCTCCAAGCCAAGTCTGAATCGCCGCCATCTGCTGCAAGCCAGCGTCGCCTGTGCAGCAGGCATGGCGATTGGTCAACGTTTTGCCACAGCCGCAGAATCGGTCGCGGAACCCGGCATCGCGCTCCAGCTCTACTCGATCCGCGATGATTGTGCCAAGGATTTTGACGCCGCACTCGCTTGGTGCGCTGAAACGGGGTTCGATGCGGTTGAGTTCGCTGGTTACCACAGCTACAGCGGCAAGGCGGACGCGTTAAAGAAACGTTTGGATCAGCTGGGGTTGAAGGTCGCTGCGACGCACATCGGCACCGCCACGCTGATAGGCGACGCATTGACCCAGACGATCGATTTTCACCAAGCGATCGGCTGCAAGTACTTGGTCGTGCCCGGTGATGGACGCTTTAGCAAACCCGATGGCAGCAAGGAATTGGCCGAGATCTTCAACGTGGCCGCTGAGAATCTGAAGCCACACGGCATGAAATGCGGCTACCACAACCATACTCACGAGTTCGAGAAAGAGGGTGACAAGACCTATTGGGAGTTGTTTGCCGAGCGAACCGTCAAGGACGTCGTTCTGCAACAAGATGTCGGATGGACGACCGCCGCGCACGTCGATCCCGTCAAGATGATTCGCCAATACCCGGGACGCAGCCAAGTCATCCACTGCAAACCGACGGTGGTTGACGGCCAAGGCAAGGCGATTTTGGGCCAAGACACCGTCAAATGGGAACCGATTTTCGAGGCTTGCCTGGAAGTCGGCGACACCGAGTGGTACACGGTCGAACAAGAACGCTATCCCGACGGCAAATCCCCAATGGAATGCACGGCGCTGTCCCTGGCTGGTCTCAAAAAGATCCTCGGACGCAGCTAATGCGTTGGATTTCAGCGCAGACGATGACGCCCCGTCGAGATTTCACGGGGCGGCATCGACTTCGCGAACGGATTTCCGAAATGCTAGCAAGATCGATTCGCACGGCGGTGACGTGGATCGATGGGGTTGCTATTGCTCTTTGACTGTTGACGGGCTAATCACCTATTGAACTGAGTGCAATTCAATAGGTTCGTTTGATGGTTGATAAGATAATATGGAGTCCAATGGATGCTACGGGTAGAGGAGCCATCACGATCGGTGAAGGCGCAAGTTTCCAAGGCCGAATCGGGTAGCGACTCTTTGGCGTGTTTTTGCTTGGTACAGTTTGCTCGTGCGATTGTACTCGGGTCATTGGCTTATGCGGCATGGCGAAATGGTGCGATGCAATCCGATACGCTACTGCATCTGTCGGTTGCTCTTGGCTTAGCACTCTTCATCAGCCTGATCGCCCAGCCCAAGAACAGTGACGTTACCCCCATACCGCGCGTGCTCTTTTATGTCTCACTGGCGTGGATTCTTTACGCAGCCATTCAGATGATGCCGATTCCGTGGGGCGGTAGCCTGTTTTTTCACGGGCCGATCGATGCGCATGAGACATTTGTTGCTCCCGCCGCGGCAGAGCTTTCGAGTGCGATTAGCCGCTTATCCGATGCTGTGCTTCCCGAGATCGTTCCGCGGGCCACGGTCGCACTCGATGAGTCGCGGCGCGCATTAGTGCCGTTTCTCATTGGCCTCGCCTACGCATTTCTTACTTGGCGGTTGTTCCAAACGTCGCAAAGCCGTCGCGTGCTCCTGTGGGCCTTGGTCGCAAATTGCACGCTACTTTCGATGTGGGGAATCCTTCAACGGGCAGGCGGCAGCGTTGACATCCTACCCGGCATGGAACACCAAGTATCTAGTTTGCCTTTTTCAAGTTTTGTCTACAAGAATGCGGGGGCTGCTGCGATTTTGCCAGGAGCAGCGGCTGCGGTTCTACTCCTTGCGTTAAAGAGAGTCACGACGCGTTCTCACTACCGATACACACGATCGGAATCTTGGCTGACTCCTTATCGAGTAACCCTCATTTTGTGCTTTACCGTCATCGTGACAGGAATTGGCGTCTCCCTCTCTCGCGGAGCCTGGGCAGCCGCTTTGGTCTCTTGTGTGATTATTGCGATGGCTCATCGCCCATCCGTTTCCAAAAAGATGATCTCGATAGCAGTTGCAGTACCCGTTTGTTTTTTGACCATAAGCTGGATTGCTCAGGACGTGAACGATTCGGTCCAACAACGAGTGAGCGACTTGTCCTTGGACGTGATTTCGACAGATTCTCGTTGGGAGCATTGGAAGGACGGGTTACAGACGGCGAAGGCTCACTTTCCGAGCGGATCAGGTCTTGGAACCTATGGCTACGCAACGCTGCCATTTCAAGATCAGACTCACCCAACATGGTACCGCGAGGCTCATAACCAATTTTTAGAGATCGTGACCGAATCTGGAATCATTGGCCTCTCGCTATTAGCGATCTTGATGTTTTGGTTTGTGAAAACCTGTTTCGGAGCATTACGCAGTGAGCGATCAGGCAATACCGTTGCGTGGGCTTTATTCGGCATCGCGATCTTTTGTTTCGCGACCGTCCAGAGCCTTGCTGACTTTGTGCTGACGATCCCATCCAATCTCTTTCTTTACGCGATTTTGGTCAGTGTCGTTGCCGGGGAATTGATGAGCCATCGCGCGGCAAGCAGCCACTCTCTCGTGAAACGACCCCACGAGCATTCAACGTCGACCACCGGATTTGCTCAGTTCAAATCCCACCTGATTCGCTGGCGAGGACGATATTCATGGACGATCGCGAGCGCGGCATGTTTGATGTGGGCAGTGCTAATCGGTACGGATCAAGTGTTGACCCGCAGCGTGACTGATGAAACCAAAATCACAGAACTTGAAGACTCGGCACGCCCGGAGTCAACCGAGGACGTATTGCAACGACTCGACCAAGCCATCGCTGCAAACCCGTATAGCGCCCTGCTGTACGAGCGGCGAGCGGCGTGGCGCATTCTGCAGTATCGCTGCAACTTGGTGGATGAAGCGACACAGCGTGACCAGCCAATCGATTGGAATGCAACGGAACCGCTCAATATCCTCAATTTCATTGCAGCAGTTCCCGAGGCCTATCGGGCAGCCTTGTTAAACGAATTCGTTTCGGTTAAGCGATTGCGTGAACCTTTGGTTGCAACGATGAAGGACTTACGACAATCACTTGAACTCAATCCGCTGCGTCCCACGATACATTTTCGAGCGACAACGATCGCTTCGATCACCGGCATGCAAATGAATTCATGGCTGGATCGTTCGGCTCGTCTATCGAACAATGATGTGGACAAACTATTTCGCAACGGATTCGTCGCCTACATCGAACGTGACGACGTACGGATGGTGGACCAATGGACTCGGTCCCTGTCCATCGATCACCGCCACCTTGAAACAATTTTTAAACTTGCACAAACGCGACTTACGCCTATCCAGATCGCACAGGAACTCGCACTACCGACACGACCCGATTTATTGATACGTCTGGCACAACCGACCATGTCGCTGGATGGCACAGACGGTCCATCAGCAGATCCCGACTCATTGATCGATCCCGATTTGGCTCATCAGCTGATTGACCAATTGAATCACGCGTCAGAGGTTCCGGACGACTTGCGCTACTCGGTACTCGCTCAATTCTCTGAAGCACTTTCCGATAAACCGAGCGCGGCGAACTATTGGAAAAAGGCCGTCGCAGCAAAACCTCGACTCGCAAAATATCGCATTCGCTACACAGAAACACTGCTGTCGCTTGGACGGTACCAAGAAGCCGTTGACCAAGCCATCCTGGGGCGCAAGCTGCACCCTCAAGAGAATCGATTTGACCGCTTGACCGATGCAGCTCGAATGGGCATCACGAAACAGCAATAAGCTGATCATTCTGAGAAACGCTAAAGAAGTCACAAAGCGGACAACTATCCCAAGCAAGAAAATCTAAGGAAGGCAATAGCGCCTGAGCGGATCGGTCGAAACCTAACCTGAGTCAATCCACTGCCGTTTTCTCGTGCAGAATTGAAACTCACCTTCCCGATCGATCGCCGTTTTCTTGCTGAGTTCTCTATGCGTCCCCAATCTTCCGAACAGGCTGTCGGCAATCAGTCCATTGAACTCGATTTCATTGGATTATTTCGGAGGCGATGGCACCATCTTTTGATCGGCATTTGTGTCGGCATCGCGATCGGGCTCCTGTATTTCTACTCGACGACTCCCATGTATGAGTCGCGCATTGAAATACTCGTGGGCCAGCGATCAAGCGAAATGGCGAATAGTGGGACAATGAGTAATGCTCAAGCAAGTGGCGATACGATCCACGAAGACTTGCTCGCTACCCACATGCGTTTGTTTCTAAGTCGTAAGAACATCGCTAACGCGATTGAGACTGCCAACCTAAAGAAAATTGCTTCGATCGGTACGGTTCTCGCAGATGGTGGCAGTCCAATTGATTATATCGTCGAGCAAATGGAAGTAGGACGTGGCGGTGAGGGATCGGCCGAAAACGCCATGGTACTATCGGCCACCTACCGCGACCCCAACCCGGATGATGCGGCTACGATCCTGGCAGCCGTCTTCGCTTCCTACGAAGACTACGTCGAATCGCACTCAAAAAACACCAGTCGAGAAGCTGCAAACCTCATCGAAAAGGCACAAAATGATAATAAGAAAGAACTGGAATTAGCGGATATCGAATACCGCGAGTTCATAAAGAACGTGCCCGTGCTGCTTGAAGGAGATCAGGTTCGTGACCTTCACAAAAACCGACTTGACCAGTTGGAGAAAGAACTGGCCGAAGTGCGTTCGTCGCTAGCCGAAGCGAAATCACGGTTGATTGTCATCAGCTCCTATGCGGATCAAAGCAAGGAGTCGGGTGTTGACGATCTTGATAAGCTCGCACTGCTTAGTCAAAAGGAAGTCACACGACTGAAACTGTTTCTTGACATGACTCGTGGCGAAACCCAATCCGTTGCGTTTCAAGCAGATCAACCGCTGCGGGCCGAAGCGGCAAGAGCTCAGTACAACCGACTGCTCGACCTGTTACAGAAAGAACGCACCATGGTCGATGTCTACGGTGCAAACCATCCACTGGTTGAATCAACCCGGCAAGAGATCCAGGTCATCAAGCAGTTCATTGAACAGAATGCGCCCGCAGAAACTCAGGCTAACGAGAACAAACTCGACCCGAAAGGCATGTTGAGTACCTATACCCGACTACTCACGAATGATGTTGCGGAATACGAAATCCGAGAAAAGGTATTGGTTGAAACAAGCGACCAGGAGTTAATAGAAGCTAAGAAAGTGGAAAACGCATTTCTCGAGGGCAGCGCAAAGAAGGCGATACTCGTTCGCGCCCAAGCTCGCTACGACGAGGTCATTCGCCGATTGCAGGAACTGAATTTGGCCGGTTCTTACGCTGGGTTTTCCACCGACCTGCTCGCGAGCCCCGAGGCCGCAACCGTCCCATCGTGGCCCAGCTTACCGATCGCGATAGTTGTCGGCGCGATGTTGGGACTGTTCCTCGGTAGTGCATCGGCGTTAACGTCAGAAATACTCGATACGACTTTTCGTGACGTTGAGGATCTTGAGCGTGCACTCAATGCACCCGCAATCGCCCACGTGCCAAAATTCGATTTTCGCAAACTGCCAATGCCCGCACCAGGCGAGACGCCGCTGGCACCGTCGTTGGTAACCGAGCATTGCCCACGTTCGGCGGAAGCTGAGGTATACCGCGTGGCCCGAACTTCGCTGATGATCAAGTCTCGTGGACAAGGCACACAGGTTTTGATGATGTCCAGCCCGCACCCGGGCGATGGTAAATCAACCACGATCGCAAACCTGGCAATTTCGTTCGCCCAGACGGGCAAACGCGTCCTTCTCATCGACTCGGACTTACGGCGCCCCGTTGTAGCAGGGTTGTTCGGATTGGAAGGTCAACCCGGACTAGCGGATGTCTTGAATGGCCAATGCAGTTTGGCCCAATCGGTCACTCACAGCTCGGTCGAGAATCTGGACATCATGCCACACGGCACTGAAACATCGGTACCGGCTGAACTGCTTCAGTCGAACAAGATGAGTCTGTTAATTCAAGCGGCTCGCAAGGAATACGACATCGTCCTCATCGACGCACCACCTGTGTTGGCTGTTGCGGATCCCGCAATTGTCGCGCCTCTCGTGGACGGAGTCATCCTGACCGTTCGTGTTTGCAAAAACGGACGTAGAGCGGTCGAACGCGCAGGTCGGATATTGCGAGAAATTAATATCCAACCGCTCGCAATCGTCGTGAATGGTGTCAGCAATAACGCAAAAGCAACTTATGGCTACGGCGACTACCGCCAAGAAGAGTACGGGTACATAGGACAATATCACCGCCAATATGCAGCCCAAGAGCTGCCGGTATCCGAAATCATTCCTAAACAAAAACTGACGCATCGAGTCAACGCTCCTGTCTAGCAACGCTCAAAGGATCAGGCTGTCTTTTTCTGGGCGAAAGGTGTCGAGCAAAACAGAGAGTCACCGAAAATGCGGCAAGATCTGCCGCATCAGCAGATGAGCACCAATCCGCAAGTTTAGAGAAGGCGCAGTCAAGTTTGATTGTTTAGAAGGGCACCCCACATAAAAGTACGACAATTCAGTGATACAAAGACCTCCCCCAACGATTGACGTTACTGAGCAACGGAAACGGTTGTCTCTTTCGTCCGGTGTCTCGACTCTCGAGCCATCGCTTGCTGAAGACGCTGACCCCGATCTTGAATCGATTGTTGCCGAGCATACCGCAATCCAGCCCAGTCGCATGCTGCGTGCGGCGTACACATTCCAGTCCTTGCTGACGGGGACTCCGGTCTTTCTTGTGGACATTAGCACAAGTACTTTCTGCCTAATCTTCGCCTGCTTCCTAGCCAACTGGCATCAAGGACACCCCTTTAACCCAGGGATATGGAATCAAATACCGGTATTCTTGCTACTTCAGTCTGTTTTGTTCTCGCTGCATCAGCTCTACCCCGGCGCCGGGCTTAGTCCTGTAACCGAAATTCGTGGCTTGGTCCGATCAACGTTTATCAATCTCATTTGCCTCTCTTCCATCAATATCGTCTTGGGACAATTGCCGAGAATCGAGTTTTCTATTTTTGTCTTCGCGGGACTTTGTATTATCGTACTGATCCCAATGTGTCGCACCCTTACCCGCCGAATCCTTGCCCCGACCAAGTGGTGGGGAATGCGATTATTGTTGGTTGGCACGCAACAGGACTGCACACGCGCAATGCAGTTACTTAAGCGACGCGGTGTACCTGGATACAAGCCGATTGGTTTCACTTCGGAGTTGCACGAAAACGAGAATGGCGAGAGCATTGCCTATGGTCCGCTTGGACACAACGACGACGCCGCCCTGATTGGGAGGCAGACGCTCGCGCCCGTGGCTTGCCTGGTCTCACCCCGACAAACGTATGCATATCCAGATCGACTTCTTTTTCAGTTCCCTCGAATTGTTTGGTTGAATACGTTACCAGTCGATGATGCAACGGTTGACACCAGCGGATTACCGGGAGTCGTGACCCATGGTCAAACGACACCCTTCCTGCGATTTACCCCACGCCTGGTCAAACGAATCATTGACTTGACCATTTGCATTCCAATGCTTGTGGTGTTGGCAATCCCCATGACGTTGATCGCTCTAGCGATTCGGATTCTCTCACCCGGCCCCATTTTCTATGGTAGTGTCCGTGCTGGGCAACACGGAAAAACATTCCGCATGTGGAAGTTTCGCTCAATGATTCCGGATGCCGACAAGGTTTTACAGCAACGACTCGAGACCGATCCAATTGCCAAAGCAAAATGGATCGTGGATCACAAATTGAAAAATGACCCCCGAATCATTCCCGGCATCGGTTCGATCATGCGGCGATGGAGTCTGGACGAATTGCCACAGCTATGGAACGTACTGACGGGGGAGATGAGCTTAGTCGGGCCTCGCCCGGTTCCGGCCGAGGAAATTGTCCGCTACAAATCGAGCTACTATGAATACACCCAAATGTGGCCAGGAATTACTGGTTTGTGGCAAGTTTCTGGACGCAATGACACCTCGTTTACCACTCGGATTTTCCTTGTTCATCACTATGCCGTCAATTGGTCTCCATGGCTAGACGCCTGGATCCTCTTGCGAACGCCCGCAGCCGTACTCAGCAAACGAGGAGCCTATTGAGATGAATGTCGCACTCGCACATCATTGGTTGGCAAGCTACCGGGGAGGCGAAAAGGTATTAGAGCAGATCGCATCACTTTTTCCTCAGAGCGATATCTATACGCTGGTTCGCAACCTTCAGGTACATATCCCCGGTCTCGCCGGTCATCCTATCCACGAGAGCCCCTTAAACCTTCTTCCCTATGCATCACGCGCTCATCGTCACCTGCTTCCACTGCATCCCCTTGCGATCAAAATGCTTCGTGTGCACGATCACGTGGACGCATTGATCAGTAGTGACGCATCAATGATCAAAGGACTCTCGATACCAAAAAACGCGACGCATATTTGCTATTGCCATTCACCCCCTCGGTATCTTTGGGAACTCGGTGCGGAATACAAGAGAACATCCTTCGCAGCACGATTTGCATTGGACCGAGTTGCACCGATGCTGCGTCGATTCGATTGGGAGGCGGCACAACGTGTCACCCATTTCATTGCGAATTCGCAGTTTGTGGCCGACCGAATTCGCAAGTACTACGATCGCGACGCAGAAGTCATCCATCCTCCGGTCGCCGTTGACGACTTTTGTCCTACTCGAGAGCGAGAATCGTTTAGCTTAGTGATCTCGGAATTGGTCTCCTACAAGCGAATCGACATTGCCATCAAGGCATTTAACGAACTCGGCCAGCGTTTGGTTGTCATTGGAGATGGCCCTGAACGGAAAAAGCTGGAGACGCTTGCGAAACCGAACATCCAATTCCTGGGACGTCAGCCTTTTCCGGTGCTGAAGGAACACTTTGAAACTGCCGCCGCGTTTATCTTTCCAGGAATCGAAGACTTTGGCATTACACCCGTTGAAGCGCAAGCCGCGGGATGCCCTGTCGTCGCGTATCGAGCAGGCGGCGCATTGGAAACGGTGCTTGAAGGTCGCACCGGTGTTTTCTTTGATACCCAGAATCCTGAATCGCTGATGTCGACGCTCGAAGAATTACGTCCTGAAACAATCGCCGCACGTGACTGTCGAGAAAATGCGGAGACGTTTTCAGCCCAGATCTTTCGACAGCGATTGGCAAAATCGCTTGCAAAATTCAACTTGTCGGTGGCACCCCAAGCGGTCAGTAGCGATGAATGCGAAAAACCGACGTGGACGACGCCAATCGCCATTGGTTCTACAAGCGGAGCACAATGAAATTGTCTTTGCTATCCGTATTCGCAGTTGTAACGATCATTTGTCTTTTTGGATTCCCAAAGGCGGGTATCTATCTAGGTGATGTTCCGATCACGTTCGGCTACTTACTGTTAGGATTCTCTGCAACAATCCAACTGGTCCGCATTGCGATCTCGGGACGCAGATCCATTCGAGCGGACGAGGCCGGATTGGGAATTCTGTTCTTCTTGCTTGCGACAGTTGAACTCGCTGCCTTCGCAAAGTATGGGTATCATTCGAAGGGTGCCCTCGTTTCGATTGTTGCCAGCACGATCGTCGTACCCATTTTTGCCATACTCAGTGTCAATTTCTTCGTTGACATTTTAGGAACGCCACTATTCTTCCGTCTGTTACGGATTTCATTGGTCATCGTCTTTACCTTTGGCGTCATCTCGTTCTTTGTCTACAACACAACGGGAATCATCATCGGAGTCCCTTTCCTGACAACGACGGGTGGGGACATCTCGCTTGTAGCTGAGCGTCATAATCTTCGTGGCACGTTTATCAAGATGTTCTCGACCTACAACAACGGGAACATTCTTGGCGTCAACTTGTTGATCTGGGGGCCGATCGCAGCGATTGGTGCTGCAGCTTCACGATTCCAGTTCCGATCGATCTGCATCCTTTCTCTTTCACGAAGTGTTTGGATCGGTTTGGCAGCCTACGAATTGGTCAATTCCATCGTCCAGCGAAGGGCCAAAAACATCTTTTATGCAGGAGCATTTCTGCTGGTGCTGTTTACCATTGCTGTTGGCGTTTCCTGGATGATGGGCAGAGAACCGATTGCTTTCTTGTTGGATGCGAATCTAGGTGGACGTGTTTCGAATTTCGAAGACAACCTGCACGGCATGAAGACACAAAAGCTCGCCTGGACCAGCGAAAGCCTCTATGCAGCCGCCTATTTAACATTTGGTTGGTGCGGATCGCTGTTGATTACTTTGATATGGGCCATTCCGATTCTTCGCGGCGGTCGAAGCCCGATTCAAGTGCAAAGCCGAATCGCACTTACCATCTACATGTTGATCGCGGCATCCGAGGCAGCGTTCAACCTAATCCCCACTCAGGCTCTCTATTGGATGATTGCCGGTATTGCGATGGGAGCGACCGGGACGACATCAGAGACGTCATCCCAATCCGAAGACAGCCCATTGACAGCGGACAACCGAGTGGAAGGGTCAGCTCAAGACCAGGTCGAGTATCTTGGCCAAGGAAGACGATCTGCCTAGCGTTCAAAATCACGAAGAAGCATTCCTTGATCCAATCTTCGACAGGCAATCGTGATACAGATTGAGATGCTCACGGACGACTCGCTCTCTCGTGAATTCAGCAGCAACACGTTGCTTTCCATTTACGACCAATTGCTGGGTCCGTTCGGGTTCCGCAACGACCGCACGCAGTGCGGCAACGAAGGCCGCACCATTTCCACTCGGAGCAACCCGTCCCTCCATTCCATCACGGACAACTTCCGTACAACCATTGACGTCACTGATCACGACCGCCAATCCCATTGCCATGGCTTCGACCGGTGCAATCGGAAGTCCTTCCCAGAGGCTGGCCAACAGAAACGTTCCTGATTGCGCCATCAGTTTTAGGCCATTGGGTCGCGATTGAGTCCCGTGGAAAACCACGTTCTGAATGCCTTCTCGCTCGGCGCGCTGACGAACTTCGAACTCCATGTCGCCGCCTCCAATGAAATGAAAGACAAAGCCGTCTTGGGCTAAATCATTTGCGATATCCAAGACCAAGTGAGGATTTTTCGGGTAAGTCAAACGGCCGAGTACCGCTACTTGCTTTCGGTTCTGGTCTTCATTTGCAGAAACTGGCTGGTGACGTGGCATGTCAGACAATCGAATCCCATTCCGTATGACTTGGCTTGCGGAGCCGTCTCGGATGAATCCGAAATGCATCGCAACCTCCTTGTCACTTTGACTGACGTGGACCGTCTTGAATACCGACCGGCTGATACGACGCTCCGCTCGCTTTGCGAGAAAACGCAGAGGGAATCGCTTTGGCCGAAAATGGTAGCCACGGACGGTATAGATGGTTCGATCCAACTGGCCGCGGTCAGCCCCTCGCACCCACGCCAATGCGGCACGACCGCCATGAACATGAATGATGTCAGGATCGGCGTTATGGACGGCCGATCGGAGCTCGCGGACGATCCGAGTGTCCAACCGACTGCGAAAAAAATCGAGGCCGTCATGGGCTTTGGCCCCCAATCGCCTCGCCTCGTCAATCGCGTGCGATGCGGCTTGGCTGCACAGCATCACGGCGACCTGGTTGGCGATTAGATCTTCGGCCAAAGCAAGCACGTTGGTCGTGCCACCGCCGGGAGCGCCGTCTGCGACGATCTGCATGACCTTCATCGATCGCCTCTATCGGTTTGCATCTTGCCGGATCAACAGTTCGAATCACTCTCTTCAGCCACAGGGTCCACGATTTGGTCGACAAACCGGTCCCACGTGAATTGACGTCCATGTTGGCGAATCATTTCACCATCGAAAACAAGACTTCCGCTAAGAATTCGATCGAGTGCATCCGTCAACAAGTCCACATCAGCTGTTGGTAACAACACGCCGGAAACCTTGTCGGAAACAGCCTCTCCCGCACCTCCATTGTCAACACCAATACTTAGCACCCCCCGCGATGCAGCTTCCACAAACGAAATGCCGAAACCCTCAACCGTTTGATTCTCCAACAACCGATTCGGCATCACGTAAGCATTCAACAAATCGTAGTGGCTGACCAGCTCCGCTTCTGGAATACGTCCAGCCAGGATCACGCGATCCGCCAACTTGTATCGCGAGATCATTGCTTCGAGATGATCATACTGTGGGCCGACGCCACCAATCAAATAGCGAAGATTTGGATATTGAGGTGCGAGTCGTTGGACGGCATCAATGACAAGATCGTTCCCTTTTCGTTCATCGAGTCGACTGATCGTACCGACGATGAAATCGGTTGAAGCGAATCCGTATCGCTCACGAAGCCTTGCAATTTGACTGGGTTCACGGGGTTCGGAAAAGAACTTTTCGCCGACCCCACAGTACGCGATGTAGCTGCTCTTCCCATATTTCGAATGCAACTCATGATCGACGTACTTCGTGATGGTAAAGATTCGAGCTGCCCCATCCAGCGACTTTCGCAGCAGCCTATCGGTGAGTCGATTCTTCGAATAACGAATCAGCTCGGATCCATAAAGCAGGATGTCGTAGTTGATTGAACCGAGTTTTGTCATCAGGGGGAGCGGAAGTGCGTTCATGGGATCCACGACCAAAATGCGGTCGAAACACTGCTGGCGAATCCATCGACCAGCGGAGATCGGCCAGACCGATGTCAGGTAGGCCTTGCCGAGTAGCGTGGACTTCGGTTTCGAGTAGTACTTGATCTCGGCTTTCTCATCACCATAGTCGTTGACGCCGGTTCGATTGCGATTGGTGAGAACGGTTACTTGATGCCCGCGATCCGTCAGCCCGTCGGCCAACGCACCGGAAATCCTCGCAATGCCACCGATGGTCGGTCGGTGTTCGTCACTCATGATCAAATATTTCATGTCGATCCTACTTTACTGGTACGGAGTGCATTCGATCTCGAGCTCTTAGTGAAAAGAGTAAGCACCCTGTGGCCAACAGCATTGCTAGCAGTGTCTCACACCCGAGACTGGTCCAGATCGCTCCGTGCCAAGAATACAAAGGGATCACGATCAGTCCCACCACAATGTAGACGACGAGAACGACGATTTGCATGATCGTACGGAATGATTGGTGGTTGGTCGCGGTCAGAAAGTTGCCCAAGGTATAGTGGACCGCCTGAACGACGGGCAAGAGGAATCCGATTCGAAGCACGGCAACGGAGCCTTGAAAATCATCACCAAACAGAAGCGTCGCCCAAGGCGCGAACATGTAGATGAGTCCGGCCAAGCCAGCAGCCAAGACGAGGTTGATCAACAGGATCGAACGTGTAAATCGGGCACAATCGCCGCGACTGCACTCTGCGAGCTCAATTTGGCGCGGAAACGTGGCTTCCAAGATGGCCCGAATCGGTGTGAAGGATAAGGACAAGATTTTGTACCCGGCGGCATAGGTTCCCACGACCGAGGCAGTGGACCAGCGAGCCAAGAACAGCTTATCCATATCGGTGTAGACCGCTTTGCAGAAAACACCCGTTGCGAACGAACACGCGAGCTGGAAATCAGACTTCAAGCGTGCATAGGAAATCGGGGCGTTCGACGAACGGCGTGACAGTGAACGGAAGTAGCAAATCAGCAGCAACGACAGGCAAAGATCGAGCAAGATAATCAGCGTCACAAGCGATGTGTGACCGGTCAAGAACAGGCACAACGCGATCAGTGCTTTGGTCGCAGCGATTGAAATATTGATCAAGGAGGTTCGGCCGATTTCTCGGCGGGCTTGATGAACGCGAGCGATCACCATGCAGCAGCGGACCAGCACCAGTTCACTGATCGCGAGTCCGAACATCAAATACCAATCAAGCCATCGACTTGCATCGAGCATCCCTGAAACCGAGGCAAGGCAGACGGCAAGCCCGATGCCCATTCCGGTCGTGACGGCTAATGCATTTGAAGCCCACAATCCTGTGCTGTCACGGTCTTGGCTGACTCGAACCAAGGCAACTTCGGCGTATCCGATTCCTGCGATGGGCGAGATCACGTTGATCGCGGCGAGCGCCGCAGCGAATTGACCAAATCGCTCGGCCCCCAACATGCGAGTGAGGATCAGAAAATACCCCATCTGAAAGGCAAGCTGGGCCACGTAGCCAAAGGCCAGCGTGGCCGATGCCGTGAGGTGACCGCGAGACTGTTGGAGCTTGCGGACGAAATGATCGCGTCCAACGTGAAAGACTGACGTACGAGGCGGTAACTTCGGTCGACGCTGGGTCACTTGGTCGCTTCGATACGCATGTCACGGCCTGGATAATGAGTCTCCGTACGATGAGTGACCCTGACGGATGAAAACCCAATCGCCCGCAATTCCCGCTTCAGCTCTCGGGCGGACCAAACGTATCGATGAGTTTCAAAGTCAATGCGGTCCCATTGATTTCCGTAAAACTGGTTCTTCGCGACCTCTCTGCGTTTCTTAATCGGGTGAAAGAGCCAAAGAACGCAACGTGCAAAATCAGCAACCTCGATCACTAATCGGCCGCCAGGTTTGAGCATGCGATGCCAATCGGTCATCATATCAACGCACGCCCACCGCGTGAAATGATCGATCGTGTGATACGTTTGAATCTCATCCACCGTCGCGGCGTCTAATCCCAACGCGGTCATGTCCGCAAAGACATCCGCATTGCATCCATCCCTGGATGAATCCTCGATCTCGGGGTCATGCGGATGAAGATCCACATTGATGAATCCGGCTAGGCGAACGCCACCGCAACCAAGATGCAAACGCACAGGATTACCAGACATTCCTGCCACTGTTTTCTCTAGCTCGGTCGTATCGATCGCTTGCATTGGTTCCGTCCGGTTTCTTGATGGACCTGCCTCGACGCAGGTACCCGACTTGTCATCCGGTTGGACTATACGCGACATGACTTTCGTTAAGAAAGCCCAGTTCTTTACCTCATCCACAGAATTTGTGGGCAAGTCATTCGATGCTCGAGTGCCGAGGCCAAGTTCGATGACCCACAGATTCTGCGGAAGAGCCAATTTCCCGAAGAACCGAAAACATATTGCGGCGCAGACGGCAACCTCATCAGGCAACCTGCTGGTCTCTCGAAAACGTCTGATAGTCAAGCAGGGAAACGCCAGGAAGGCGTTTTTGATACGAGCTCATGAGTCATCCGGGCGATCGGTCACGAGCGATCGCCTCGACTCTAATAAGAATAATGTAGAGGGACCGAAATCGAGGGCGACACTTCGGTTTCCGAAACCCAACGATTGGATTGAACGTTGCGAGGCGTTCGAGAAATGGCCAGAGGTAACCCCGGGCCACGAGGCGCCGTAGCACTCTGCTGCCGGGGCGACCGTTCGCGGTCAACGACGTAGAACTCCATCCAGTGCCCCTTCACAACCGTCGTCAAGCGAATCGCGTGACCCGGCATCCGTTCGCTTTCCAAACGAGTCGCCAAACAGTCACGACAGGTAGCGAGCGCCAATTGGACCCCGTAATAACAGGACGAACGGGCCTCCACGATGGTCAGCGGATCTTCCCAACCCACAACAAGGTCCCGGAACCGACCTTGGGTTGCTTTTCCAACGGCCGCTTCTAATTGATTGAGCCAGCGGTTTCGCTGACTCCAATCATCACAACATTGAAAGGGAATTTGGTCCGAAAGCATCAATTCCGTCCTTGATCATCGAATTCTTACCCGAGACGACGCGCGTCTGCTATCCGAATCAATCATCTCAAAAAGATGCAAGCAGACAAGCTCTCCCCCCAATCGGGTTCAATCGCAGAAAAGGGAATAAACCGATGGGACGTCCGCAAGCGTCCTACTTCTTACGATGGCGAATCTTCGCACGCATTCGTCGTTTTTTTCGCCCGATTTTTCGCCGACCTTTGCCAGTTCGCTTCGTACCCACCTAGTTCGTTCTCCAAATAGAATTTTTTTCAGCCGGCCGCTGACCACAAGGGCTGCAACGTGAGGCTATGACGAATTTGAAAGTAATTTTGCTGTAATTTCCCCTGGAATGTAGCAGACGAAGTGAAACTCACCAAGCCCTTCACAAAAGCGGGGAACCCTTCCCAACAGGTCGCGACACTTAAAAAAAGCTGGGGTCGTTGTCGTGGCTGTAGACCGCCAATACCGTTTCAAACGTTTCGGCCTTGATTTTGAATTCGGGCTGCGAATCAGTATATCGGTTGCAGTGATCAACGAGCACTCGGTACAGAAAACGGAACAAATGTCGAGGGACCCGCAGCGACTGGAATGCCGACAACAAACGCTGATAGCTGACGTCCTCCTCAAACAAATCCTTCGGCTCCGGCGATCGGCCTTCCGACGCACAGGCCATCATTCGAGCCCGCGCCAAGTCGTAAAGTGCCTCGCCCGTCCACTGGAACGCCGGAATCACATTCTGTTTGTCCAAACGAGCTCGTTCGTGGAATTCCCGCGTTTCACGCTCGATTTCACGATGCAACTCCTGCGGAAGCATCATTTTGAATCCCATCCCAGGATGCTTCAACAGTTTGTTATCGAGCAGTGGCCAAACAAATTTCTGCATTCGCTCGGGCTTGCCACCGGTCATATGTGGCTCGTCGACCCGATCCATCAACACGATGATGCCCGCATAGCCGAGCCGACGCAGAATCCCTTGGAACTTGTTCAATAACTCGTAGCGGTCATCCGTTCGGTCATATCGCGGCAACGGTTGGCTCGCCAACTCCGACGGCGGGATTTCCTGCAGCGTCCGTCGCATCGAGCTGGTTTCACGCTTTCCCACTCGCATATGCTTGTGAATCCCGATCGCCGCGAATTGACACTTGACCAGACGAAGCAAATAGGGTGCCCATCCGATCAACAGCAGAATCGGCAACAGCCACAACAGCGCCAAACTGCGAGTCTCGCCTTCCGCCACAGGCCGCGAAAAAATCCAGCCGACGAACAGCACACTCAGCACCGACCAACCGATCGCCGCGAAGAGCGGTACCTTGGTGACCCAATTGTTGAAGTGCAATTGTTTTCGTAATGAGTCCCATCGCGACGAAAAGGTCGAATCGGTCGATTGGTCGTAGCAGGCCGCCAGCAGCAACAGATCACGCGCGGCGGTTCGATCGAGGAATCGCACCGATGCGTCCTCGAGCCGATCCTTCTTGCCCTTCGAATCCGTTTGCAAAATCCGATCGACCAAGTCGGTGACGCCGATACAAAGAATCGAATCCACGTGATCCCACAACCGCCAGGCATCCAGAACTTTCTCGGGCTTCTTGCTAATCCGGCGTGGCAATCGCTCGCTAAAATGGTCCAAGAAGGGGTTGAAATCGTCGTAGTGGATCACATAGACGCGGTCATCGACGTGATCGCGGTTGTATTGAGTCAAATGGCGATCAATCTGCAACCGCATGGCGGTTTTACCCGACCCTTTGGGCCCAAAAATGATTGATGTCGACGGCTCGCTCGGGTCTCCGTAGACCTTGTCCCAAATCGGATGGTAAGCGTTGCGGATACAATGCTCTTTAAATACCGGATCGGTCTGAGCGTCTTCCTCGGCAAAGGGGTTGCGAAGGATTCCATGGTGTTCGAGAAAGCTTTGGATATTCATGCGTTTGCTTCAAAGGGAGCGAACCCTTTCTTCATCCCGCGCTGACAAAGAAATTGAACAGGCTTGCAAAACTACTTGTGGATACTCTTGATCATCGCGATGAAGGCATCACGATTTTGCTTGATCGTTTCCGCTGGGCCAACCATTTTGACAAAGTACTTTTTTCCGTCGGGATGGACGACAATGGCTCCGAGCATCGCATGGTTTGTTCGCTCAACCACCTTGCCACCCGAGAACGGCCCACCCCCCATGCGTTCTTGAAACTGGCCGCTCAATTCCGCCACATGCACCTGCCACTTGCCGAGATTCATTGCCTCGACCTTTTGGTCTTCGGCAGCGCCGCCGGAAAATTGCCCCTTCCAACGCTCGAGATTGGCGTCGACATCCCCACCCGCTGCCATAAAGGTCAGCCGAGCCGTTAAGGATTCGTCCGAATCGGCAACGTCGCGGTTTGGCTTGACCGCAAACTCGTGCTCGATGATGCGTGATTTGGCAGGCGTGGACTTAAACTCCGCTGGAACGATGATTTCGGCTTCGCCAAAAACGCTTACCTTGGTCGGCTTTGCGGCGGAAGCATCCTCAGCAAAGGCCGCAGCTGCGAAGAGGAGACAGCCGCCGAGTGCGACGGAAAAAGCGAGCAACCAGGATTTGATCGAGCGAATGGCCATATTGGGACTCCAGAACCAGAAAAGATGCTTCACAAACGTACTTTAGTGCATTGCTTGCGCAACGGGTATCGGGCTCGAGATGAGCTGGCATGGGGGCCGTGAAAAAATCGAGCGTTAGCGGCTCATGACCCAGACGAGCAATCCGACCAGTGTGACGGCGAGGATCGACAACACGGTAATCCCGCAGACTCGGCGAAAGGACCGTGTTCGCCGCCGAGATCCAACCTTTGCATCCCCGCTCAGTGTTGCAGCAGCAGCCTCGCCCGAAGAAACCGGCTCCTCCCAGCTTTCGTTGACGCTTGCCTCCACCCGATCACTCGGCCGCGTCTTGACGGGGTTCCCCAACGAGGATCTCTTTCCGGGGGACGCTGCGGCTCCGGGGGGCGCTGCGGCTCCGGGGGGCGCTGCGGCTCCGGGGGGCGCTGCGGCTCCGGGGGGCACTGCGGCTGCCGTGGGCAATCGCGATCCCGCTGGCGACCGACCATTCCCTTGAGGCAAAACCTCGGCGGCCTCGCGCCACTGCGCCCAACCGTCTCGCCAAACCAACGAGGTGGCTGCGACGCGTCCCTCGCCAATCCACTGCTGAAAGACCTCTTCGCTGGCGGGTCCATACTGCCCACCGCTCGGTGGACGGACATACCAAGTCGACGTTCCATCAAAAACCGCAGCCGTCATTTCCGCTGCGTCCCGACTCCCTCGCTTCGCTTCTTGATCCTCGGCGGCCGGCTGTGAAAGCCCTTGCCCGGCGTTGTCGTACGGTGGGTCGACCTGCGACGGGTCCTCGACGGGCGATGGGTCCTCGACGGGCAATGACTTGGCACTGTCTTGGGCAGGAATGCGAAAACGCGACGAACAGGCTGGGCAAACTCCACGTTTCCCCGCCAATTCTTGCTTAATATTCAGTTTCTTGTCACAGACGTGACAGGCGAACCGAATGCCCATAGATTACCAAGCCTCTGTCCAAACCAACTCCAATGCACGCCCCACGCTGTGGGCACCGGCCCTTGATCATAACGAATTTGGAAACGAGCGTCAGACAGGTTACGGATGAATCATCCACCACACGCGATGTAAGATCAACGGCTCGTTGAGCTCGGCTTGTTGCATTTCGTCAACCGTATCGGCGACCTTCTCGGGGACCTCTTCCCAGGACGCCAGATAAGCGAGGTGTCGAACTTTCTCGTCGATCGAATCCACCGAATCGAGCCAAGCCACTGGCGGCTCTTCGGCCGTCGTCGGAAACAGTTCAACGGCTAGAGGCCGCGTCGGACGCCCGAGCGGCGACGAATCACGCCGCTGAGGATTGTCAGCGATGGCTTGGGCCAACAAGTCAGACTGTTGCCCCACCGAGTCCAAACTCACTCCGGTCGAACGCCTTGCAAACGCCACTTTCTTCGAAAGGGGCAACGAAGCGTGTAGCGACGAAGCCGCCGCGAACGCATCGATCAAGTTGTTCGCGGCGTCGATCTCTCGTTGTCGTGCCGTCGCAACGAGCTCACGCTGAAGCACCTGCGGCACCGTCAACCCGGCCGACGGCGACGTGACGATGAGCGACAAGGTTCGCCCGATATCGAAGTCCGAGGCGATCAAGTCCTCAACCAACTGCCGCTGCAAAACCAACAGCTCGTCGGTTTGCGGCGCCGTGGACAGGTCAGCAACCGACCCAAACAGGGCTCGACCATGCACCATCCGCCAGATGGAATTCACCGTGCCTCGGGCAAGTGCAGGGGAATCGACCAACTGCAATCCCCATTGACGGACATTGGTCGCGGCAGCGACTTGTGCAGGTTCCGCTTGCGGGCCGTCTAGCCATGCTGCGGGAACACCCACCGATGCTATCCGTCGCCGTCGATCGAAGGAATCGTAAAAGACCGGCTTGTCCGACACCGGCTCCGCCGACACCGACTGAATCGATCGACCTTTCCCTCGCGTGATACTACGATCGATGAGTCCCGAGAAGGACCAATAATCGTCCTGCTTTCCCTGGCGTTCAAGCAAAGAATCATGGCACCGAATACAACGCGTGTCGACATTCATGGTCACCGACGCTAAACGGCGAGCCATGTCGTGATTCCCGCCCCGACCATTGGCACGGTACCATGCCAACGAACGATCGCTCTGACCGCCAACCCAATCGGCCATCAACGCGTCAAACGAACCGGCAGAACCAAAACATCGCGACAAGCCATCGATCAATCGAAGTTGTTCCGGCGGGCTCAGTTTATCAAATCCACCTTCGGTCACCACGGTCAAGTATCGCCGCGACACCTCGCGGGCCGTGATCGGATTGGCCAAAAAAGACTCAAAGGCTTTCGCAGACCCAAGTGCCAATTCGGGAACATCCATTGCCAACACCTCCGACAATCGCTGCGACGTTTCACGCAGACTCGCCGGAGCTGTCGGCTCGACACCCACCGACGCCCAGTAACGCCGCAAATCCGTATCGACTCGCGAGGAGACCAACATGATCGGCGAAGCTGCTCGTTGCGAGCCAACCGATCGAGACCGATCGACGCTTTGTCGTGAATCGTCGCGTACCCGATCTGGCGAGGGTTCGCTGATGCCGTGAAGTCGTTCGAGATCGGGTTGGGCATTCCCCTCATGAACGAGGCCCTCTTGAACAAGCGGCATGCCACCGGCAGGCTCGGGGGTCATCTCCGTCGCCGCTCCCTCCGCAACCGCATCCACCACGGCCAACGCTTGCTCGGCCAGATCGCTCGACTGGGCCAGATCGCTCGACTGGGCCAGATCGCTCGACTGGGCCAGATCGCTCGACTGGGCCAGATCGCTCGACTGGGCCAGATCGCTCGACTGGGCCAGATCGCTTGGCTCGGCCAGATCGCTTGCCACCTGCACACCCGCTGCGCTGGACGAGTGATCGGCCAGCGTTCCTGTTCCATCCCCCCCTTCAACCACTAGCGGGGGGGCGAAGCCTTCCTCACGAAGCTCCTCATCACCGCGAAACAGAACCGCAATCCGATTGAGGTTGCCTGGAAGGTCACGGGCTAGCCAGATCAACGCCATGACCGATGCGGCAACCGCGGCTGCCCCGGCGAGACCGACGACCAAAGTTCGCCAATCACTTCGACGTCGTCGTCGCCCCTTGACCGCCACATGAGCACCACCGAGGGGGTTCGCGTCCGAAAGTGGCGGTTGAGACGCAACGGGGTCGCGCTGAGATGGCGACTCGTGATGCCACCGGGTCAAGATCTGGCGAGACAAATCGGGGGGGACTTTGCCATGGATTTCCGAGAGAAACGCCTCGAGCGCTTGTTCGTCGATAGGGTTTTTGTCTGGTTTCATGGTACGTCTTTCTCGTCTTGCAATCTTTGCTCGACACACTCGCGAAGCTGCTGCTTCGCCCGCTGCATCAGATTTCGTGCCCCGTGATCTGTAATTTCCAGCGCATTGGCAATCTCAATCCGGCTCGACTCATTTTGATAACGCATTCGTAGTGCCAATTGTGCTCGCTCGGTCAACAATTCCAAGCAAAATCGAAGCGAATCGACCGCGACGTCACCGTTGAGGTCTTTGCCAGCCCAGCGGTCCCAAACATAATCCGCGTCAGACAAGTCGGGAACCGAGTGCATTCGGCCCAGCTTTCGATGCCGGGAAACCAGCAAATTATGGGCAGTCCGGCGCAAATAGCCCGACGTGGCCGCATCGTTGTGCTCAATAAAATTATCGCGGCGGAGCACCCTGAGGAATGTCTCTTGAGTCAAATCATCCGCCGTCGATGCGTCGCACCCAAGCATACGCAGGTATCGCCAAACCCCTCGCTGGTGGCGGCGAATCAACTCCTCGGCCGTGTGTTCTGCGTCATTTCGACGCAGCAGAGCGGCATTCGGTTCCGTCGCCTCTGCGGCAGCTTGATCGGAGGGAGCACGACCAGCGCCGGCCCCACCTTCTCGATCCGCTGCCCCCCCCAAACCAGAACCGGGAACCCTCACCGGCTGGGCTACCAAGTCGCGATCCGATCCATGCGATTTCGACACAAACAACCCACTGGCTTCATGGCTGGGCAAGAAGGTGAGGAAACCTGCTAGCCGACCAATTCCCGAATGATCTTCCCACCGCCGGCAATTTTCATCGGCCGGCCGTTCTTACTGGTGAACGTCGTTTCGGTCGAAATCCCAAGCCCCTTGATCACGGTGGTCATCAAGTCCTCACTACTGAACGGCTCGGTTTCGACTGCCGACCCGTCACGGCTCGTTTCACCGACCGCCAAACCGCCCTTGATGTCTGCTCCGCCGACAACGCAAGACCAAGCGCGAGCAAAATGATCGCGTCCCGCTTGGGCGTTGATGTTGGGGGTCCGACCAAACTCCCCCATCCAGATTACCACAGTATCCTGCAACAAACCACGTTGGTCCAGATCTTCGATCAATGCGCTCATCGCTTTGTCCAAAATCGGCAGCTTGTTATCTCTCAGCGTTGCGTGGATTCCGGCGTGGTTGTCCCACCCACCGAGGTCGACCTCGATGAACGGCACTCCCGCTTCCACCAATCGGCGGGCCAACAAGCACCCCTGTCCGAATCCGCCGGTTCCATAGCGTTCCTTGACCTCGTCCGGCTCCTCATCCACCTTGAATGCCTTCATCTGGTCACTGGTCATCAAATCAAACGTTTTCCGCAGCACTTTGGCATGCTCCGCCGCCGGCAAATCCCGCGTCCTGCTGGTAAACCCCTGTTCGATCAGGTTCAGCGCGGCCATCCGTTGCAGCAAACGAGAATCGTCCAGGTTCATCTCCAAGTTCCGAATCCGCCCGTTGCTGGTGACCGAAAAGGGCGCCCAAGCCATCCCCAAGAAGCCTGGGCCCGTGCTAGCGCCACCGATCGAAACGAATGGCGGGATCTGAAGCTCGGGTCTCTGGCTGGTCAATTCGTGCGAGATCACCGCCCCGTAGCTGGGGTGCTCAATGTTAGGGTTGGGGACGAAGCCGGTGTGCATGTAATAGCGACCGCGGTTATGGTCGGCCTCACGAGTCGACATGCTGCGAACAACCGACATGTGCTTCATCTGCTGGGCCATCAAAGGCAAGTGTTCACAGATCTGCATCCCGCCGGTCGTCGAGATCGGCTGAAACGGCCCCCCCGTCGGAGCCCCTGGCTTCAAATCCCATAAATCGATCGTTGCGGGTCCGCCCCCCATCCACAGCATGATCGCCGAACGACGCTTCTTTTTGAGTTCCTCCGCGTGGGCGTAAATCGATGATCCCATCGACAACGACGCCGCATAGGCCGCCGAGGAACCAGCCAAGTGACTCATGAAATGACGACGCGTCATGCCCGAGGGAGTTTGCCAGAAACGGTTCATGTTGGTTTTACCTTTGTGTCAGCTGAGACAAGCACGGTTGCATTTGGGTCAATGCTGCATGATGAATTCATTGCTATTGAGGAGCGCCCACCAGATGTCTTGAAGCATCTCTTTTTCATTGTTGCTGCGAGCGCTGTACAACTTCGTGGCGACATTCACTTCGCTTCGCGTCGGCCGCCGAGCCACCGCGACCCTAAACAACGACGTCAACCGATCTCGCGGCGAACGCCCTGTCTTGGACAACCGATCCAAAAAACTGCCCGTCTTGATGCTTGTCGCGTTGTTTGTCAGATCACCGTTGAACAACATCAAGGCTTGAGGAATCGAACCGTTAAACGTTGTCGCCTCGTCCCCCTCATCGGTGCCAAATGCAACGACAAATTGCTTCATCCATTCTCGTCGTTGCTGCTGCTGCTCTTCATAGCTGCCCACCGCCCCCGCACCCGTGGCGGTCACCAACGATTGATACAACTGCTCCGCACTCATTTGTCGTAAGTAGAACCTCGAGAACTTTGGCATCTCCCCCATCGATGGATCATCAATCTCGTTCGCTTCACTGAGCACCGCCGACAATTGGTAGGGCCGACTGAGAGTGATCCACGTGATCAATTGCTTCAAATCGTAACTATGTTTGCGCAGCTCGAGGCCGAGATCCTCCAACAGGTCCGGATGGGACGCAGGGTTGTGCGGGCCAAGGTCATCGATCGGTTTGGTGAACCCCAACCCCAAAAAATGGGCCCACATGCGATTGACGATCATCTTATCCAAGAACTCGCTTTGCATCATCAAATGCCCCAGCTCCGTCCGGCGGTTGCTGTCGCTCAAGTAACCACTCTTGCCAATCTCCGTGCCATCAGTAAACACAGGATAAGCCACTCGCGTCAGCCCGTTGCGTAGCTCATAAAACACCAACGCATCGGCCGGATCATCAGCCTCGCCCGCAAAATCCTCGTTGACCAATTCGGCGTGGTCGATGTCGCGAGTCCCATCGACAAACCGCCGTAGCGATCGGGTCTGCCGAAAGAACGAATTGAACTCCCAAAACTTCTGCTGTTTCCATTGGTTGAAGGGGTGGTTGTGACATTGAGTGCATTGGACTTGTTGACCTAAGAAAATCCGCGACGTACTGCTCGTCGCCAATACCGCTTTCTCATCATTCACCTTGTCGGCCAAAAAATTAACCGCTCCGTTGAAGTTGCTTGTTCCCGGCTCGGTGGCTCCCTCCGCCGTCACCAACTCAAAAACCATTTGGTTGTAGGGCTTGTTGATCGCAAACGAATCCCGCAAGTACTTTTGCATGCCATCACGACTGGTCAGCGATCGACGATCCGTACCGCCGCTGCGACCGATCAGAATGTTGGTCCAGATCGTTCCCCAATGACCCGCGTATTCTTCGGTATAGCGGTCCTCATAGAGCAACCTCTCCACTAACTTGCCACGCTTCTGCGCGCCACGCGTGTCCAGGAACGCTTCCATTTCATCGAGCGTCGGGATGCGGCCAAGGATGTCCAAATAGACGCGTCGACACCAAAGCGCATCATCCACCTCTGCGGCAGGACGAATCTCGTAGTCGCGCCATCCCTGCTCGATCGCATCGTTGATCCTCGCCACCTGCTCGGGAACCGCGTCGACTGCGAGCACCCCCTGCGCCCCCTCCAAAACGATGAAGGAGCTGCATACGAGCAGGTAAATGCGCAGCGCGAGGCTCATAAGCATGGATCTCGACAAAATTCCGAGGGCGATTCAGACAAGTCGCAGTGGGCGAAGCAGACAATGCTGCTAGAAATAGAACGCGAGGGTGCGACAATTTGTACCCAGCAACCTACGCTCCATTCTATTTGTCTCGGCCACACCACACACACTGGAATTCCAGCGGAAGGACCAGCGAACCCAAAAAAACGATGAAAAGGTAGCAATCAAGCCGATTCGGTGGACCGGGCATCAACCGAATGCCTGAGTGGATCTGCCGTCAAGTGCCAGAGAGCCCGGTGCCAGCGTTCTTCGCTACCACAACTCCGACTCGACCAGGTCCCATTTCCCGGTATCGGTTTCCGACTCCCACAAGCTGCACATAGGTTCACGCTGCAGTGCACTTTGAATGATCGACGCAATCGGTTCGGGGGCGACAATGGCCACCACCTCATCGCGGCTTTTCTTGGCAACCTTTCGGACCGATTTGAGCACCCGAAGTCGAGCATCCCGAATCGACTCGCCTCCTGGAGGACACAGATCGTCAGGCGATTCTTGACCGGTCCGGTAAACGCGTGGCTGGTTCTTGCGCATCTCTTCGATCAGCTTTCCATGCCACAATCCGTGGTCGATGTTCTTAAACGCATCGATCACCTTGATTCGCACATCGCGCCCCTTTGCCAACCGCTCGGCCGTTTCGCGAGCCGATTCGCAGGGAGCGACGAAGATGGTTTTCAGTCGAAAATCGGCTAACTCGGCCGCCATGATGTCAACTTGCACACGACCTCGATCGCTCATCGGCATGTCCAACGAACCCTTGATTCGCTGTTCATCATCAAAAGGGGTCGCACCGGGACGAATCACCAGCACACGCGACATCACAGGCATGCGTAACATCACTTGACCCTCGCTTGTGGAGTTGCATCCGCCGACCGAACGGCTTGATCGAGTTCACCCAATGCAGCGGAATAATCGTCTCGACCGATAAGCGCCGAACCCACGACGAACAAATCGCAACCGGCCTGTCGCGCCGGACCAATCGTTTCGGCATTGATGCCACCGTCGATCTGCAGCAACAGTCCAGGATGGTTGTCGCGCAGCAACGTCAATTTGTCTAACGACACCGAATCAAATGGCTGGCCACCGAAACCCGCTTTCACACTCATCACCAAAACCATGTCAACAAAGGACAAACAGCCATCCAGATCCGACAACGGCGTCTCAGGGTCAAGTGCCACACCGACACCCACCCCCAATTTCCGAAATTCCTTTGCGGTGTACGTCGCATCCTCGACCGCCTCGACGTGGAACGTCAACAGATCCGCCCCCGCGTCAACCATCGCTGGCGCATAGCGCAGGGGGTCGCTAATCATCAAGTGAACGTCCAGAGGCAACTCGGTGTGCCGGCGCAACCCCGCAACGATCGGCATGCCGAAGGTTAAATTGGGGACGAAATGACCATCCATCACATCGACGTGGAGAGCCCGAGCACCCGCGCTGGTCAATCGCGCCAGCTCGGATTTCATATCGCCAAAATCGCACGACAACACGCTCGGCAAAATCGCCGGTGTCATTTTTCTGATCAGATCGAGCTTCGCTCGGGTCATCCCTTGTTCTCACATCGAGTCAAACATACCGATCGCCGCACGCTGTTGTGGCGATCCCCGTGTGCATCCATCCGCGAACGCAACCGTCATGTTGAATTGATCCCAACAGGTTGATCGCCTCCACCACGTTCTGTCAATTCGCAATTCTTGCCCCCCACCACCCGTTCGGCGGGCTATGTCCCGAACGGCGCGTGAAACTCTCGCAATTCTTCAACCGAGAAACTCGATAAAGGGAAACAAAGCACCATAGAAAGTTTCACAAAACCGCTGCCTCTATCGCTTGGACGCCCCCCCAAATGACGATCCCGTGGCAATCCGAGACCAGACCCGAGAAAATGCTAGCAACGGGGGTTGAGCCGTCGCGGCACCATCATTTGGGCATGTGATGCTTTCGAATCCAGTCGGCAGCATCATCCAACGTGATACTTAGATCGCGGACGGTGTATCCAAGTTCCGCGATCGCGCGGTTACTGCTGTGAAAATGGAACATGCTACTCATCCGGACGCCCGCGCTGTTCAGGTCCCTTTCGACCTGACTCCATCGAGTCCACAAGTCACCCGCTTTTCCTGCAACCCAAAGCGCCGCTGGCCCCGTCCGTATGACCGGACCGCGTCGTCCCATCCGCTCGGCCATTTGTTTCCAAAGTTCGAAATAGGTGACGTTATGACCGCCGAGAATGAACGCGCGTCCGTTGTCGCCACCTCGTTCGATTGCCGCAATCGTTCCCGCCGCGACATCACGAACATCACAAGCACAACAACCGCCTCGCGGTGCAAAGGGTCGCCAAACGCGGCTCACCTCAACGATCATCCGCCCGCTACTTGGTTTCCAATCCCATGGCCCAAGCATGAACCCAGGGTGCACAATCGCCGCCCGCAAGCCGCGCTGAACCCCTTTAGCCACTTCGTCGACACCGGCACGTTTGCTGACGACGTAGCTACAGGGCACCTGCTGAGTTGCTCGAGTGATGGGGGTTGTTTCGTCGGACGGCTGGTCCCGCGAACCAATCGCAACCGCATCAACCGTTCCGACATGAACCATCTTTCTGTCATGCGCTAAACAGGCCTCGACGATCTTTCGCGTACCGTCGCGATTGACGCGCATCGATTCATCCATCCGAGTCCATCCGAGATGGATGATGCCTGCAGCATGGATCACGGCATCGGCCACGGAAACCGCTCGCTCGATCCCATCGGCATCAAACAAGTCACCGTTGATTCGCTCTGTAGCGAGGCCATCGAAGACGCCCTTGTCGACCTTGCTGCGCACGATCGTGAGGGTGTGATGCCCCGCCTGTTCAAGTTGGCGCAGAATCGCGTTGCCGAGTAAACCGGTACCGCCAGTAACAAAGACACGCATAACAAAAGGCTCATCCGACGGAAGCGCGCGGAACCCAGGCTCGAGGTTTTTTGGAGGTATGGCTCCGGTGTCCAATGATCTCTTAGAAAAGAGTGCCCGACGGACGGTCGTCCGCCTGGAACCGGTAGCACCCTTGGCGCACCGTCGACCGGGATATCCCTTGTCAAGTTGCACCTCTGCAGAGCTCGACTCCGTTTCTCCCGGCAACTGCACTATAACAAGTGAAAATAGCTCCTGCCAGCAATGATGGGACACCGGAGAGATGCCTCGAAAACCTCCTGCGCACGCTTCCGCCGGATGAGCCAATCGGGCTCATCCGACGGAAGCGCGCGGAACCCAGACTCGAGGTTTTTTGGAGGTATGGCTCCGGTGTCCAATGATGTCTTAGAAAAGAGTCCCCGACGGACGGTCGTCCGCCGGGAACCGGTAGCACCCTTGGCGCACCATCGACCGGGATATCCCTTGTCAAGTTGCACCTCTGCAGAGCTCCACTCCGTTTCTCCCGGAAACTGCACGATAACCAGTGAAAATAGCTCCTGCCAGCAATGATGGGACACCGGAGAGATGCCTCGAAAACCTCCTGCGCACGCTTCCGCCGGATGAGCCTGAAATCGCACCGGAAACGTCGGCGGTCGCCACCCCAGCGCAGGTCTAACCAAACATCATCAATCGCTGCACACGATGGTTGTTGCTGTCGAGCACATGGATGCGGTCACGCGAATCGACGACGACTGCCCATGGATCGTAAAGCTGGCCGGGTTGAAAACCGGGTCCTCCCCAAAAAGCGATCCATTTGCCGTCGGCACTGAGTCGCTGGAGCCGCTGGTTGCCGTATTCGCAAACGATGATTGTTCCGTCAGCCGCAAAGGCCAAGTCGTACGGATAGTGGAACTCACCACGCCCGCTCCCTTCACGGCCAATCACGTCAATCAATTCGGGGGTCTGCTTGGAAATGTCAAACCGCTGAATTCGGTGGTTGCCGGCGTCGGCCACCCAGATGATATCACCCTGAATCGCCAAGCTTTGCGGGCGGACAAATTGTTCCGGCTCGCTTCCAGAGCTCCCCCATTGCGCCAAAAAGGCTCCGTCGGGGTCAAACTTTTGGATCCGGTCGGAGTCGCCGTATTCACCGATGTAAAAGCAGCCACGAGCGTCACAAACCACATCGGTCACAAATGCGAACTGGCCCGCTGCGAATCCAGGCGTTCCACCAATTTGTTCGCCTTCGTGCAAAGCACCATCAAGCGAATAGCTCAGCATTCGGTAGTAATGCGTGTCGGCAACGAGCAAACGGTCCGGCCGACCGTCGGCGGCTCGACGAATCGTCATCCCCGTGGGCCGCCCGTTTTCGGTCTGTGGCGTCTTCCAATTCCTCAAGAAGTTTCCGTCGCCATCAAACACTTGGATCCGGCCGGTGGTATCGACAATAAACAAATGATCGTCCGCGTCGATTGCCATGGCGCGCGGCTTGATAAATCGCCCATCGCTGAATCCGTATCGCCCCCAAACCGACTCGGGCTCGGAACGATTCCGAGCCGCAAGGCATCCGGAAAGAAGCGTGGTTGACAACGCCACGGACCCGCCGATCCATTGCCGCCGCGACAGCGGGGTGTACAAAATTGTCATTTTGGCCGACTTGTGAAACGCTTCAAAAAAACCGTACAATTGGGGGATCTGGGAGCAACTGAATTCATGCTGAAAACCTTAGACCTTCAAACGGCCGACGATTCACGAGATATCGTGCATCGTACCGTGCAAGCGTTGGTTGAAGGCCAAGTCGTCGGCGTTCCCACGGAGACGACTTATGCATTGGCAGCGAATGCCTTGTCCGAGTCTGCGGTGTCTCGATTATACGAGATCACGAGCGCAAGTGAGAAGCTCTGCACGATGGAGGTTTCGATTCGCAGTCGTGAAGCGGCTGGTGATTTCATCAGCTCGGGTTCCAGCACCGCACGGCGGTTGATCTACCGTTGTTGGCCGGGGCCGATGACGCTCTGTGTGAAGGATGAGCCGTCGTGTTCCGCATTGTCCCAGCTACCACCGTCCGTACGCAGCTTGGTTGTCGGTGAGAACCAAAGCGTTGGGTATCGCGTCGTGGACCATGATATTTTGGACCATATTCATCGTTATTTGTCCGCTCCGCTGGTTTTGGCGACCTGTGGGGGGGCAACCGGCGACGACATCGCTTCGGATGCCGATTTTTTGGCCCAGCACTTCCGCGAATCGATGCCACTGCTGCTCGATGACGGCCCAACTCGCTATGGTGGTGTCACGACGGTTGTCCACGTCGACGGCAACCGATGGAAATTGTTACGAGAAGGCGTGATCGAGCGTGCAGCCATGAACCAATTCGTTAAGCCGGTGATCGCGTTGGTTTGCACGGGAAACACGTGCCGCAGCCCAATGGCCGAAACTTTGCTAAGAGAGCAGTTGCGGAAACACACGGGATGCGAAGACGCTGTCCGTGTTCTATCGGCTGGCGTGGCGGCAGGATGCGGAGCGGGTGCCAGCCCCCAAGCGGTTGCCGTGATGGGCAAACGAGGGCTTGACTTGACCGGACACAGCAGCCGACCGCTTGACGAGTCCGTCATGCATGTCGCGGATTTGGTGTTGACGATGACGCGAGGCCATCGCGCGGCGATCCTTGCGGCTTGGCCCGACATGCACGACCGCGTGTTCACGCTCCGTCGCGACGGAGGTGACATCGCCGATCCGGTCGGGATGGCGGTGGAGGTCTATCAAGCTTGTGCGGACCAGATCGATTGCGAACTCGAAAAATGGATGGATTCGCTTGAGGATGACTTTTTTCCTCGCAACGAATCGAACCGGTAAGGATAAAGGGTGACATAATGCTGAAAGTTTGCATCGCAAGTGACCACCGAGGTGTGCATATCAAAGGTCGGCTCGTCCAAGCGTTAGCGGCGGCGGGTTACGACGTGACCGACGAGGGAACCAATAGCGAAGGCGCGGTGGATTACCCCGACTACGCTAAGCGAGTTGCCAAGAAGGTCAGCAGCGGCGAAGCGGACCGTGGAATTTTGATCTGCGGCACCGGCATCGGCATGGCCATCACCGCCAACAAATTCGCGGGCGTGCGAGCGGCGTCGTGTTATGGCGAAGTGATGGTCGAGATGAGTCGTCGACACAACGACGTCAACGTACTTTGTCTGCCGGGAGATATGATTGGGGATCGTCCGATCGACGACTTGGTTTTGCTTTGGATGCGAACCGATTTTGACGGCGGCCGACATGGAAATCGTGTCAGTAAGATTTGCGAAATTGAGAAGGCGAACTTAATTTCCGACGAAACGACGCAGCGAACCGGGTCGCAGCACGGATGATGTGGTCGACGTTGATTGGGCATGCGCAAATCGAACGCTGGTTTGCCACTGCAATCGCAAAGGGACGCCTCGGCGGTAGCTTTCTGTTTGTCGGACAACCCGGCATTGGAAAACGGACTGCCGCCAACCTGCTCGCTCAAACCTTGCTGTGTGAAACGAAGGATCCCGCGCAGATGTCGCCCTGTGGACACTGCCAAGCCTGTGTCCAAAACGTCGCGGGCTCGCATCCGGATGTGACGCGTGTCGGAAAACCCAGCGACAAAACCATGATCCCGCTCGAGTTGTTGATCGGACCGCCGGACGCTCGAATGCAGGCAGGTTTTTGTCGCGAGGTGCGAATGAAGCCGATGCAGGGATCACGGCGAATCGGCATCATCGAGGACGCGGACTTTCTAAACGAAGAAGGCGCCAATTGCCTGTTAAAGACGCTCGAAGAACCGCCGGCCAATGCCGTAATCCTGCTGATCGGGACCAGCGAGCAACGGCAATTGCCGACGATACGCTCGCGTTGCCAAGTGATTCGTTTCCAGCCGTTGAATTCCACCGATTCGGCTAAACTGCTTCGCAACGTGCATGGCGTGGAGGCATCCGATGACCAAATCAGCGAAGCGGTCGAGGTGGCCGGTGGCGATATGCATGTCGCTTTGCGTTTGCTTCGCGGCGAAGCGGATCAACTTCGCGATGCGCTGCGTTCGCAATTCGAAGCTCCCCATCCGGATCCCGTCCGGATCGGACGAATCCTCAATACGCATGTTGAACAAGCGGGAAAGGATGCTGCGGCACGACGCGCTGCGATGCGTGACATGTTCTCCTTTGCGGTCCAGTTTTTCCGCCGGCAAGTACGCCAGGTTGCCGGCGATCGCGTCACGGTGTCGCGTGCCCTGAAGCGTCTCGATCGATCCGTTCGCGCACTTCGCGAAGTCGACCGAAGCGCTAACCAAGCGACGCTGATCGAATGCTACGCTGCCGACATCGCTTCAGCGACCACCGCTGACCGCGGCGAGATTGGCTAGCGGAGCGGGAAATCTTCGATCTCGCCGTACAACGGCATGTAACGATAGTAGACTTCTAGGATCATTGCCGCCATTGCGGTCGAGTAGACGCGACCGCCAACATCGCCGTACTTGTCCTCAAAATGCCAGCTACCTCGTTCGTGCCCGCTGACGGCCTGCATCCGGACCAAATGATCACGCAACCGCGTCTGCCATGGGTCCCAAAGGTGGTGCCGAGCATGGTGCAGTGCCAGCGTCCCGTAGTAGTTGTGGTAGAGATTGTTCACCGTCGGTCCACGTTTCGCGAGTTTGTTCAAAGCCTCTTCCATCGCCGGTTCGTAGGGTGAATGGCCGAGATACAACATCAGCGTCAAACCAATGGCAGTCGTGGTGGGCTCGGGAGTCGGCTTGCGATAGCCAAACTCCATTTTGCCAGGCGGTGCCATCGAAAGGGCAAAACGGTGAGCGGCCGGTAAGGTCTCGTAGGGAAGTTGGATCTTATTACGGCGAGCCGCAACAAGTGACAAGACTTGCCAAGTCGTGATCGTTGTGTCACCCGGTTGCCCAGGAGCATACCCCCACGACCCACGCGGATGTTGTGCGCGTGTCGTGAACAAACTGCCCAGCGTGGTGATTTCTCTTAAGTCCGAATCCCCTTGTTCGCGTCCTTCGCGGCACGACATCGACAGCGCCTCGGCGACGGCCAAAAGTGCAATTCCGTGACCGTACATGCTGCCTTGTTGCCAATCCAATCCCGCCTCGGACTGTGCCCCGGCCGACCGCAGATAGTAGAGGCCATCGCGGACCACCGTGTCATACTTGCCTTCGTCTTGCGTGTAACCCGCGCCGAGAAACGCCAGCAGTGCCAGACCGGTCGCTCCGGTGGCGGGGGCCGGAGTGTCGCCCACTTCTCGGCTATTGCGACACCGCCCGCCGCATGGATCGAGTTCCAAATTGAACGACCACGATCCGTCTCGGCGTTGGTGGTTGGCCAGCCATGCAAGCGCCATTTCAACGGCCGCTTCACTTTCAGCCGTCGCGCCATACCTTTGCCCTAACCGCTCGCGGCCCTCGGGCGTGCGCCCCCCGAGTCCACCACCGGTTGGCAACTGCAGCGATGCCGACCGACTGGAATTCGCTGTGGATTGAATCGATCGAAGGCCTTCCGCATCCGGCGCCGACTCAGCCTCGGACAGGTGCTCAAGAGGCGAACGGACCGTCGTTGGCTTGTCCGCCGCAATCACCACATTCTCAGGCCGCTCGGCAAGCGACAAGGCCACGGAAACGTCGGTGGCCAGCTCGGCCGGTCGCTGTTGCAAGACGACCATCGGCTCTGCCGGAGCTCGCGTGGCATGAATCCTCAACGAACGGGACGAGGCAACCCGCAACGTCAACAGGGCCAACATGATCAACAGCCCCGTATGAACAATCGTGCTGAACAAAAATGCCATCAGCGTCGAGTCACGATCTCGTGAGGATCGGACCGGTTTTTCAGGTCGAGGCGATGATTCCGATGGCAACGATTCGGTGACGCTCGCCTCCGAGCGGCGGCGCCGCGACGATTCGGAAGCGTCGGATCCAGAACCATCCGCCACCGCGATCCATGGCGACACAGCGGTTTTTGAATCAGTCGTGCCGGTCATCTCGGTTTCGCTGGCCATCGTGAAAGGATCTTCCCTCTCGAATATAGCTCGCGACTACCGGGACCATCCCACGAATCTTTCGCCCATTTGGGTGCCCTAGAATTCGGCAATCTGGTAGGCGCGAGAACGGAACAAGAAATCGATCAAATTTCCCTCGTGGGGCTGTAACCAGTTGAGGCGGTTGGTGGGGATGGGACCAACATTCAGCCGATCAATTTCCGTGCAACTGCCTGCCGCGTCGATCCAGGGTTGATCACGCGTCAGAACGGTTCCCACCAACGTCGGTCCAATCCGCCGCAACATCTCGGATTGAGGACAGGCGACCACGGAAACGAATGGGAACATGTATTCTTTGGAGGCAACTTGGCGATCTGGCGAATCCGCATGAACCACCATCGGACGTAGATACGCACAGTGATCTCGCTCGATGAGCTTTTCGCCAAACTCGGCGGTCAGATCGGTGACTCCGGATTCGGCCAAGTCTTGTTGCACCATGGCGTACGTTCCGGTCGCCATGGCGGGAACGGTGAACGCAGCCAATTGAGCCTCGGGATCGCTCGGAGGACGAACATCGACGGGCCCGATGCGTCGAGCGATTGCCTCACCGATTTCCTTCGTGTGCCGGCTCGCCCAAATTCCTGAGCAATTGATGCAGCTCCGGCCCGAGTTGCTAAGCACGCTCTCGACCATCAGGTCCAGATAGTTTTCCCAATCATCGACAACATCATCACCGAGCAGGATTTTTGAAAATCCAGGACCATGCGCTTGGACGTTGGGGTTGCCCGCATGCTGCGCGACCGTTTGCGCACTACCGAAAATCATGCTGCGCGACGTTTTTGCCATGATTGCACCGCCGACATCATGATCTCCGGGGTACAATGAAAACGCTTCGGCGGGAATGCCTGCTTCGATAAAAGCGGAAACCATCCGGTAGGGCGTCCACGGTTCTTGCGAACCCGGCTTGAGGACCAAGCCGATCTGCAGCGGCACCGCTGGAAGCCAGAGCGTATGCACACCCGGCGAATTGTTGGGCAACACCGCCCCCAGGACTGGCGTTTGTGCTTGGTAGCTAACGATCACGCCTCGCCCTTCTTCGCCGTAGCCTTTCGAAAAGATCGAAAGCTCCAATCCTCGCGTCAAACAATCGAGAATCTGATCAATATTGCTTAAAACAAAGCTGTTTTTGGCCATGTTGGACCGGCACATGTGCTCGGGCAACCCAGTGCTGGCAGACTGCTGATGTACAAAGTCGTCGACCCCCTGGACCGAGTCGCCGACTTTCAAATCGCCTTTCTCGAACAGCTCGGCCGCATGTTTACAGCGACGAATCAGCTCGCTGGGGGAAAGCTGTAGCAACGCTTGCCGAGCTTTTTCGGCGTGCCGGATGTCTCGACCAACAATGCCGCCGCCAACCGTACCGATTCGTGCAATGGGTTGACCGGTATCAAAGTGGACGACGTCTTTGAAGTCCAACGATTCGTAGGGCTTGCCCCAACGCAATGGGCTAAGTGTGATCATGAGGTTCGAACGCTTGAAGTGAGGAAACGAGGAAAGGACCATATTTTGGAACGATTGGGAAACCAAGTGTACAAGGTTTGAGAAGCCGGAAACGTACTGTCCAGCGGTCTGTCACACCTTCATTTGAGGGTTGCCGCGAATTGGTAGAGCGGACTTCCAGTCCGTTTTTTTAAGACCGGCAGGACGGACTGGAAGTCCGTCCTACCCCGCTTCTTAGCTGAGACAAACCACACTAATAAACCCCAACCGTCGTGGCACTGGCGAGTTCATGGAACGGCCGCACGCCGCTGACCCCATCCCAAGGGTACAGATCAAACGGTGCTTCTCGTTCGCCCTCATCCCGCTCCATGAATCCTGGGACAAAGAACTCGTCGGTCAACGTGTACAACTTGACTCGACCGGTTTCTCCGTAAGCAACGACCGAATTGTAGTCATCAAACTGAACGACTTCGGTTGCCGCACGAGGCTGCGGTGCATAGTAGGAGATTTTGTAACCGTCCTCCGCACGGATCGGTTTGCTGCATGCGAGCCCCATCAACGTGTTGCCATAAGTTGGTGTCATGTAGACCCCACTCTCCTCGGGCGATCCTCCAAACAACTCCTCGACACAGAAACGTGTCCACTGGGGTGTGAACTCCGTCCCGCCCGAGAAGATTCCGGTGATGCCAACTTCCGCAATACTGGTGCCACGCTCTTCGAGCGCCTCACCAAGTGATTCGAGCAACTTTGGTGTCGCGAAGACACATTTAACGTCATGGCCGGCTGTCAGAATCGTGACCGCCTGTTCAATGCAATGCTTCTTGTATTCCTCCAAGTGCTCCATCCATCCCTTCTTGATCAACTTGACCACCCAGCGAGGGTCCAAATCGATGCAGAAACAAATGCCGTCCCGATGCTGAGCCAAATGCTCCACCGCCAACCGCAATCGCCTGGGACCACTCGGCCCCAACATCAACCAATTCGAACCCTTTGGAAAGTAAGCTTCTGGGAGCGTCTCACTGAAAAGCTCGTAATCCTTCCAGTGATCTTCGATCACCATTCGGCTCTTTGGAATTCCCGTCGTCCCACCCGTTTCAAAAACATAGACGGGCTTGCCCGCGTGGCCCTTGGGGACCCAGCGCCGAATCGGACCGCCTCGCAACCATTCGTCCTCAAACAGGGGAAACTTTTTCAAATCCGCGAAGGATTTGACCTCCGTGAGCGGATCAAAATTCAATTCTTGCTTTTTCTCTAGCCAAAACGGGCTTCCGGTATCATCGCTGAAGTGCCAATGCACTGTACGCAAGGTGTGTTCGTTCAAAACGTCGAGTGCCTCAGCGGCCTGCTTTGCTACAAGTTCGTCCATTGGGGTATCCATGAGGGGCGTTGGAATCGAGTCGGGGCGGTGCGAACGGCCAAGCAACGGTGAGGAGGAATCCAGCTTCGGAAGATCCATCAGGCTCGACCATCAACCTGACCAGCATAGTATCATCATTCGTAAAGAGCGAAATCGGGTAATGGCTGGTTGATCGAATTCGATCGGACAACGCATGCGGATAACCGTTGCCGTTGGGACTAGCGGCCCCCAGGGTGCGCCGCTGCGCGTCGACCCTGGGCTCTGGAATTTATTTACCGAACGTCCCTTTCAACAAAAAACAGACTACGCACGTTGGAGTCGTAGGCTTTAGCCGATTCAGCAAGGATCCAGCACGCAATCGGCTAAAGCCTACCACTCCAACGAATCATCCGGGCTAAGCTTTTGGAAAAAGCACAGCGTCCGCTCACGACTCCACTCGCCGTTGATTCGGACACAACGAAAAAAGCCACCGCATATATCGGTGGCTTTCTCTTCTTTTTTATCGTTCCGCGGGCATCAAATGCCGCGGATTACCGTGTCGGACACGTTGCTCTAAGGCGAAGCAGGTGTTGCAGGGGTCGGGGGAATGATGATCGTAGGATTGTCATCATTATTCGTCGTTGCAGCGATGATTCCTCCGATTGCGGCCAAACCAATCAAGCCACCCATGTCTCCACCACCGAAACCGCCACCGCCACCACCGTAGCCGCCGCCACCGCCGTAGCCGCCGCCGCCGCCACCGTACGCGCCACCAGCCAGCGGATCACCGAAACCACCTGCGTAAGGATCGATACCAACGACACCTTCTTGGCATCCGCAGCCGTCCATGATCACTTCGCCGCCGCAGCAACCGTCGGCGACCACCGGGGCCTGCTCGATAACCACCTCTTCAACGCACTGGACCACTTCTGGCATCGGAGCGACTTGCATTTCGAAGCAAGTGCAGCAGTTTTTGCGGCGATGCTTGAACAAGCCAATCAGCTGCTTTCCGTTTTCGGAGGAAGGATTCGATTCGGCATCTGTCAAATCCGCTTCGCTGACCAATTCAAAACCAGCCAAGCCAACGCCACCGGAACCAATGGCCATCAGGGCATACTCGCCAGCAGGGATACTGGAAACCCGGAAATTTCCTTCTTGGTCGGTCACGGTGCGAGCGATCATCTCACCGTCCTTGACGATAAAGATGTTCGTCAAATTCGCTCCAGCCAAGTCGTTGTCTTGAGTACCGGCCAAGTGGATCACACCCTTCAACCCACCTTCGCTTTGCAAGACGCGGAAATGCTGATCGCTACAAACTCGCTTTGCGATTTCGCCATACTGAGCGTCGGGAAGTCGTGATACTGACTCACTCGCGGTTGGGGGCAAGTAGCGAATCATCGCGGTCTTGACCATGGTGTAATCCACGTTCGCAGCCGCGATTTCAACTTCGCTTGGAAATTCCGATGCGCCATCCGATGCCGCGTTGATGACGTGCATGGCACAACAAGCGAACACGTTCTCGGCTTTCGCGGTCAAAGAGTAAACGCCAGGCAAGACGTTTTCGATTCGAAATTCACCCAACTCATTCGTTTGGCCGTGAATCGCTTTTCCATCGCCGCTAAGCAATGCGATCTTCGCATTCGCGATCGCTTTCGCCTCGCCGTTGACCGAGGGAAGAATCACTCGACCTACCAGCGTATCCGCATCGCTTGGGCAGACCCATTGGCTGAGGGTCAAGGGAGTGAGCGTTCCCGCGGGTTGCACAGTATTCGAATCTGCCGCGCGAGCTGAAGAGAAGGAAACTGCGAAAAGCATGAATCCTGCTACTAAAAGTCTCATTGTTGTAACCTTGTTGTGTAATAAATTCTGTTCGAGACGTGTCTTACCAGTTGGCCGGTGACCTACAAACCGTCGTCCCCAGGCCAGGAAGTGAAAGTTCGGACATTTCAACTCAGGGGACTTGGGTAAGTTTGCAATTGCAATATTAAGTGACGACGATCCAAAACTCAAGCGTCTAAACCATAAATTTGGTGTGATCGTCATCTTAAGAGGGCATTAGGCATGTCTGCCCCCCACGGGACAGGGTCCGCCGCAAGTCGCCAAGGACCGTTTTTCCCGGTTTTTCACATGAAATTCCCGAGTCAAACCCATCGGTTTCAGAACGCAGCTTATGCCACGGTTGTACTCTGTTTTCCTGACAGTTTCCCCTTGTTTGCTGACAGTTTCCGCTGGATTCCCCTCCGTGGAGCTCCGTTTCGGGAAGTTCCGATCAGGCCGTTGCCAATTTTGACCCGAATTGTTAGCCTTTTCCGTTCCGAATCTCGGAGAGGTCCTCGGATTCCGGCGATACGCTGTGAAGACGGGATTGCGCTTCTCCCTCCCTGGTTGCCTTTCACTCTTTCCCCCCTTTTTTGCCGGCTATTGCCAACGTGATTGCCCCGAATCGTGCTTCCCAGCTGCCTGACGACCAGCGAATCGTGATCACCGGCGTCGGCTTGACGGCGCCGAATGGCAACGATTGGGCTTCCTACCGAGACGCGTTGCTTAATCGGCAAAGTGGCGTCCAACCTTATGAGATCCGCTACTTCGGGAAGACGTTAGCGGGGATCTGTGACTTCGACGCCAAACGCTATCAGTCCAAGAAGGACATCCGCCGCGGTACGCGGGCCGGAAGTGTCGGCGTCTATGCGGCCAACGAAGCAATCGCCCACAGCGGACTGGATTGGCAGAATGTCGATCGGTCTCGCGTGGGGATTTACGTCGGCGTGACCGAACATGGGAACGTCGAAACGGAAAATGAGATCTACATCATCAAAGGGTTCGACTACGACACCAGTTGTTGGTCGCATCACCACAACCCTCGCACCGTCGCGAACAATCCCGCAGGCGAAATCGCCTTGAACCTGGGGGTTACCGGGCCACATTATACCATCGGTGCTGCATGTGCCGCAGGGAACGCAGGGCTGATCCAAGGGGCTCAGATGCTTCGCCTTGACGAATGCGACGTAGCGATCGCGGGCGGAACAAGCGAGAGCATTCATACATTCGGGATCTTCGCGAGCTTCAATAGCCAGAACGCGCTCGCGACCCATGAAGATCCGACACGTGCGTCGCGGCCGTTCGACATGCAGCGAAGCGGCATCGTGGTGGCCGAAGGAGGCTGTTTGTACACGCTCGAACGACTCCGTGACGCCAAAGCACGTGGTGCCGAAATCTACGGCGAGCTGGTCGGGTACGCAATCAATACCGACGCAACGGATTTTGTGTTGCCGAATCCAGAGCGACAATCGCAATGCGTCCGCATGGCGCTCAAGCGAGCCGGTTTGGAGCCCGATCAAATCGATGTGGTCAGCACCCATGCGACGGGTACCAGTAGTGGCGACACGCAGGAATGCAAGGCGCTACGTGACGTGTTCGGCGGATCGACGTCGGTTCGGATCAACAATACAAAAAGCTACATTGGACACGCGATGGGCGCAGCCGGAGCGCTTGAATTGGCGGGGAACCTGCCGTCGTTCAAGGATCGTGTCGTCCACCCCACGATCAACGTCGACGAACTGGATCCCGATTGCGCCCTCGACGGCTTGGTGCTGAATGAGCCCCAACAGGTATCGCAAGTCGACTACATCCTTAACAATTCGTTTGGCATGTTGGGGATCAATTCGGTCGTGATCATCGGCCGTCTTTAAGCCCTCTTTTTTCTGAACTCGACGATTGAGATGTGCGGAACAAACGACCGCCGAAATCGTTTCCTTTTGATACCTTGAGTTAACTGAGCAAATGACGCCTGCTGAAATTCGTGAAGAGATTATCGACATCCTCGAAGACATCTCGCCCGATGAAGATATGGAAAACCTTGATGACGAAAAATCCTTTCGTGACCAACTGGAACTCGACAGCATGGATTTCTTGGACATTGTGATGGAGCTGCGGAAGCGACACCGCGTCCAGATCCCCGAGGAAGACTACGGAAATCTCGCCAGTATGAATTCGACAGTTTCCTACCTGGAACCTAAGATGAAGGACATCGTGAAATCCTAGCGGCATTCTTAGGTCAACCTTTTGTACGACACCATCATCATTGGCGCAGGAATGAGTGGGTTGGCCGCAGGCATCCGGCTGGCCCATTTTGACCAACGGGTCTGTGTTCTCGAACGCCACTACACGATTGGCGGACTCAATTCGTTCTACCGACTCGGTGGACGCGATTATGATGTCGGTTTGCATGCGATGACCAACTTCGCCACCAAAGGGACCAAGAAGGGACCACTGGCGAAGTTGATTCGGCAACTCCGTTTCCGTTGGGAAGATTTCAAGTTAGCCGAGCAAAATGGGTCGTCCATTCGTTTTCCAGACGTCTCGCTCGATTTCGACAACGACTTTTCGCTGCTTCAGCAAGAGGTCGCCGAAAAGTTTCCCGACCAAATCGACGGCTTCCAAAGTCTCTGTGCTGCGTTGTTGGATTACAGCGACATGGACGGCAACGACCCCAGCTTCATGCACTCGGCTCGTGAAGTCATGGCGACGCACCTGACCGATCCCTTGCTCATCGAGATGTTGCTGTGCCCGTTGATGTGGTATGGAAACGCGAGAGAAAACGACATGGACTTTGGTCAATTTTCGATCATGTTCCGTGCCTGCTATCTGGAAGGCTTTGGACGCCCCTTCAAAGGGGTGCGTATCATCCTGAAGAACCTGGTGCGAAAATTTCGCGGCCTCGGTGGCGAACTCAAACTGCGAAGTGGCGTTTCCCGAATTCATGTAGAAGCGGGGCGCGCGGTCGGCGTGGTCCTCGACGATGGAACGGAGATCCAAGGCAAACGTGTGCTTTCCTCGGCCGGCAATCTCGAGACGCTTCGGCTGTGTGATGACATCAGCGAAGTCGATGTGGCCCGAGCCGGGAAGTTGTCCTTCATTGAGTCGATTTCGGTCCTCGACAAGATGCCCAAAGAGATTGGGTTTGACCAGACGATCGTGTTCTACAACGACAGCAAAACATTTCATTGGCAACGCCCCGAAAATTCACTCTGCGATGCACGAACGGGCGTCATTTGTTCGCCCAACAACTACGCCTTTGATGCCGAAGAAGGGGAACTGCCCGATGGCGTCGTACGAATCACGACGCTCGCGAACCATGATCGGTGGTGCGGTTTACCCGAGTCGAGGTACGAAGCCGAAAAAGTGATCCAGTACGATGCAGCGGTCGAATCGGCCGTTCGCTTCATGCCCGATTTTCGCCGACATGTGATCGATACCGACGTCTTTACGCCGAAGACCATTCGCCGCTTTACTTGGCACGACAACGGAGCGGTCTACGGAGCGCCCGACAAACAACTCGATGGCACCACGCACTTGCCGAACCTCTTTCTGTGTGGAACCGATCAAGGGTTCGTCGGCATCGTCGGTGCCATTCTCAGCGGAATCAGCATGGCGAACCGACACTGCTTGCAACCCTGAGGGGCCCCCGCATTGCGTGTCATCCCGACGCCGTCGGTACCAAGGCGTCAGTTGCCAAAAACACCAGAATCGTCATCCGATTCCTCGGATTCAATGCGACTGCGTGCCAAGGTCATGAAAATGCTGCGTTCGAGCGACTCGGCCGTGGCATGTCCCTTCGGCAAGTAATCGTTTGCTCCCGCTTCGATGCACCGAGCACAGTACTCGGGGTCGGTGATTCCGGTCATCACGACGAGCGGGGTGGTGGAGCAGAACAGGCGGAAGCGTTTAATCGTCTCCACACCAGCACTATCGGGGAGGTTCAAATCCAGCAAAACCAAGTCAACCTTGGCGCTGTCGTTACCGTTCTGCATGATGCGATGACAGTCGCCAAGCGTGGTCGCTTCGGCGATCCGTAGCGATCGATTGACTCGGCCGAGCATGCGTCTTGCCGCGGCCCGATCGTCGTGATTGTCCTCGACGATCAACACATGGATCGCTCCTTTCCCTTGCTCCTGCCCACCGAGTAGCGATTCTAAAGCAGGAATTACAGACGTCATCGATTCGATTCGATGATCAGGATGATGATCACACAACAGGTCAATCAGCTTTGCCACCTCCTCGCGAACCCCCAACTTTCGCGAACTGAGGAACCGTCGTTTGGAAACAAGGTTCGTGATCTGCTGCCCCACCGTTTTACCAATGACTCGCGTCTGACCGGTGAGCAAAAAGAACAAAGTCGCACCCAGGGAATAAATGTCCGCACGCTCATCGACGTCGTTCTCGTGCAACGCTTGTTCGGGCGACATGAACTCGATGGTTCCGACAAGGTGGTGAGGATTCGTCCTGTATTCTCTGTCTTGATCATCGAGCCCCATGTTTCGGGCCAAACCTAAGTCCGTGATTTTCACAACCCCGTCCGCAGTCACAAGAATGTTACCTGGCTTGACATCACGATGGATCAACCCCTTGGCGTGAGCGTGTTGTAACCCGCGTGCAATCTGAACCGCGTAGTTCAGCGCCGTCGACTCCGGCAGGGGACCATTTCGTTTTACGATTTGGTGTAAATCGCTTCCTGATACATATTCCATCTCGATATAGAACCGAGATCGTATGCGTCCCGAATCGTACGCGACGACAATGTTCTTGTGTGCAAGTTGCTTGGCAATCTCCGTCTCACGCTGTGCGCGACAAATCGCTTTCTCGTTGGCTGCCATCAGCTTCAACGCGACCGTCTCGCCACGCTCCATGTTCATTGCACGGTAGACGGTACTCATGCCACCGCGGCCAATCATCTCCGCGAGCGAGTATTTATCGAAACGAAGCTGATCCTCGCGTCCCCAGTGCAGATGCATTGCTTGGAACTCGGTCAACAAGCCTGCATTGACCACACGTTCCATGGACACGGAGGTATCGGATCGCTTGGTGATAAAGCGCTGCACGCGATCGATCTGCTTTGGCAAAAAAGCCTTACTGTGTTTCATCCGCTCGAGCAAATCTCGCCCAGCAATTTCCGAGACTCGTAGATGCCCGAGGGGATCGCGATCACTATCGACGCTGATCGTTGCCGCCGCGTCGTCTTCGAACGGCAAAGGCAGTTCCCCCATTAAATGCGAGGGATGTAGGTCCACGTTAACGTATTCCTGATACTCTCGTCGCCACACCAACATGGCACCGGTGATGACCGCCATTTGATCCAATCCCTCGATCAGCGTCGCGGAATTCTGTAGCATCAAGGTCGAAACCGACCCCATCACGACCGCCAAGGCGACCAGCTTTGCCATCAACGGTGAAAGAAAACGGGACGCTCCCCAAAGCGACAACAACACGAACGCAGCACCCGCGGTCGTACCGGAAAACCACTGAATCACCACCGCCGCCACGACTGCCGTCGTGACGACCAAGCAGATCAACCATCGATAGATGCGTTCTCGAGACAAAGAACTGGCCGCTTGTGGACGGGGTTCCAATTAGTACGTCAGAGGGCCCTGCCTCAAATTCTAACGCCTCGCGGCCCATGATCCAAGCGTTTGGTAGCGTGAATCGCGAGATTGTAGTGGATTCTGGATGATCGGGACGATCTCCCCTTGTCCTGGCGTGAAAATGATACAATCGCCGTGTGCCACTTTTCCCATCCCTTCTCATCATGCCGCAAACGCCAAACATGCCAGATGCGAAACGGAATTCGTCCCCGGCGTCGGTCCAACCGCTGCTGCGAAGTCGGTTGTTACCTCGCATCTCGTTTCGGTTCGTCTTTGCCTTGACGACCTTTGCTGCGATCGTCGCCTCAGTCGCGCGGGTCGCTGGTGATGGCGGCGCCTTGGCGAAAGCGACGATCGTTGCACTGATCTATCCCGCAGTTTGTTTGTGCACTTCGGTCGTGTTGTTCTTGTTTGCTTGGGCCATTACGACACTTTGGTTCAAAGCCGATGACCAGGACACCTTGCACGGTAACCCCTTTGCCGAAGGCCAATTGCCGCCACAAATCTTGCCGCCGCGGGAGAAGGGCGTATGAAACGACGACCATCTGGGGCAGCTGCCGCGACCTTTCTTGCCGCGTGGAGCATCGTTTTGATGGGGGCCCCGCAGGTTGCCGCTCAGTCGGTACCCGACGATTCGCTGCTCGCGCCGATTCAACCCGTAACGCTGATTCCGACGACCAAGACCAATCGGGTTGGTTTCACCGCGACGATTGCCGCCGGCCGCATTCAAGTCGCCGGTTCCGTGCCCGTCAAAATCGTGGTTCGTTCAACCAGTACGTTTACGGCCGATCGCCAATTGGTGTTCCGCTTCACATCGGACCCTCTGGGGCAATCGCCGCCGAGCAATGGGTTGCGAGTGGATGTGCCGGTGGAGCTTTCTCAGGGCACGCGAATGACCTCGGTGACGCGGTACCTTCCGAAGTGGTCGGTGGGATTGGACTACAGGGTGACCGTTCGCGAGCAAGGGCAAGTGCTAGCCGGTTGTGAAGCGAGTGTTTCGGGACCAGCGGTTCGCAATTCACAAGTGATCACCACGAAATGGCTTGACGCCGAGTACGAGTTCAACTGGGTCTTGGTTTTGGATTCCGAACGGGTTGACGTAGCGAAGCTTCCCGACATTCGCGCGCTGCTCCACGTGCGCCGCGATACTTTTTTTGTCAACGAAACCCGTGCCCCGCGAGAGGAGTTGACGTATTGGAAGTTGTTGCTTGAAAGCGAGGCATTTCGTGGAGCGTTTTCTGTAGCCGGACAGTCCGAATTGCCGACCGACTGGCGTGGGTATCAGGCCTTGGACGTCATCATTCTCAGCCAAGCTTCCTTACAGGCTACTAAACGAAACGGGCGTTACAGCGCAATCCGCGACTGGGTGCTCGCGGGTGGATCGATCGTGCTTTACGACGCCGATTCGCTGCAAACGTTCGTCGATTCGTTGCAGCTAGTATCGGAACCCAGCGAGTGGATTGCCAGCGCGAAACGTGAGGTGATCAACGACCGGATAAGGCAAATCAAGGGGCTGCGGACAGACGTGGCACGACAAAGATCGGAATTGAGCAAGTACATCGCCAACGACCCGAACATGGATCCGACGATTGCCTTTGGCTTGTACACGGGCATGTCAGCGCCGAATCAACCGAACGATCGAAGTCCCGAAGAACAGATCGCTTGGCTCGATGCCCAGCTCGCCAAGCTGACGGAAATCTTGAATCGAACCGGCAAACAGTGGGACGAATCGATGTGGGTCCGCCCTCTTGGCACGGGCTTTGCCATCGGCTTTCCAAGCTCGGACTCAGCGCCGTTCCCGGGAGTCATGCAATGGAAAATTGTCGACCAGCTGCTTGATTTTCGATCTTCACCGATGCTGCGTCGAGGCGCCGACCCGATCCTTGGTGACAATCGGTTTCGCCGTTGGATGATTCCGGGAGTCGCCCAGCCGCCGGTCTACACGTTCATCGGTCTGTTGACCTTGTTCGTCATCCTTGTCGGCCCGGTTGCCTATCGCAGCACGTCCCGCCGAGGGCGAAGCTATTTGATGTTCTTGATTGCGCCGGTGCTTGCCATTGTTACCACCGTTGCAATGTTTGCCTACGGCATCGTGGCGGATGGCTTTGATACGATCGCCCGAGTGCGTCAGTTGACGTGGATTGATGGAGCGACGGGAGACGCCAGCGAACGGGTTCAGGCGACCTACTTTGCTGGGGTTCGACCGGCCGACGGAATGACCTTCCCTGCGTCGGCAGAAGTTGTCCGTTATCCCGATGGATTGTCAGGTGATTGGGAGGATTTGAACAAGCGGCCCCCCGAAACGTTGGGGACGGTAACGATCACCAACGAAGCACAGGTGTTCGACAAAGCGTTTTTACCATCGCGGCAACAACGCCAATTTGTCACGCACCGCCCGCGCGCCGCGGTGGGCAGTTTGCAGTTAACCCTCGAAGCGGCCGACACCGATGTTCAGGTGGGCTTTGTGCGAAATGATTCGATCTATGAACTTCGCCGCTTGGTGGTGCGTGGCAATGATGGAAAATACTGGACCAGTGAACGGGTTGCAGCCGGATCCTCGCGAACACCGGTCTACCCCCTTGCATCCAAAGATGCATCCGAAGCGATCGCGAAGATGTACAACGAGTTCCGAGCCATCGGGGAAGATAGTCGCCGCCGCTCTTCTCGATCGTACCGTAAGTCCACGCGAGATCTGATCAAGGTCGTGAACGAAGGCTTGTCGTCGCAAACCCGTTCGACATCGTTTGTCAACGAAGGGTCGTTCGAGCAATGGCTAGGGCGGGCACTGCAAATCGAGGGGCAATTGCCGCATTCCCATTTTGTCGCGATGAGCGACGTGACCCAGGATGCCGTTGCGGTTGAATCGGCGCGAGTCGTCGACAGCGTGCACTACGTTTTCGGGACACTTCCATGAGCGGCGACTGTATCGAACTGAGACGTCTGCATCGTTTCTTTGGGAAAACCAAAGCGGTCGATGACATTTCCTTTTCGGTGCCGCGAGGCCATGTGTTTGGCTACATCGGACCCAACGGCGCTGGCAAAACAACCTCGATGCGAATTTTGGCGACATTGGACCTGCCCAGTTACGGGGACGCCTACATCGATGGTTTTTCGGTCGTGAACGATCCCGAGTTGGTCCGCCGCCGGTTGGGGTTCATGCCCGATGCGTTTGGGACCTATCGCGACGTCAATTGCAGCGAGTACCTCGACTTCTTTGCTCGTGCGAATGGCTTGGTCGGACGCCAACGAACTCAACGCCTCGCGTGGGTGCTTGATTTCACCGGGACTCGAGGCTTGGCCGACAAACCGATCCGCGGACTCAGCAAAGGGATGAAGCAGCGGCTCTGCCTCGGCCGCGCGTTGATTCACGACCCCGCCGTGATGATTCTCGACGAGCCGGCTGCGGGGTTGGACCCGCGAGCCCGAATCGACCTGCGTAAAATGATCCGTGAACTTGCCGATGGCGGCAAAACGATTCTCATCAGCAGCCATATTTTGACCGAACTCGCAGAGATGTGTGACTCGGTCGGCATCATCGAACAAGGGCATTTATTGGCCACCGGCAGTGTCGACGGGATCCAACGTCAACGGGCGCAACAGCGTGAATTGACGATCCGTTTCCTGGACCGCATCGACCAAGCGGCTGCCCAATTGCAAACTCGACCGGGCGTCGGCAAGCCGATCATGGACGGTCATTGGCTGCGATTCGAATTCGAGGGCGAGGCGGAGGAACAGGCCGACCTGGTCGCATGGATTGTCGGTCAAGGATTCCGAGTCACCGAAGTCGTGTCGCACAAGAAAAGTCTCGAGGACGTCTTCCTCCAAGTCACCGAGGGGCTGGTCCAATGAGCGAAGCAGTCCATATGCCGGCACCGGCTCAAGACGCAGGGCCCCGCGCTGCATCGACGTGGTGGCAGCGAATCGATCAGTGGTCCGAACGCGCGGGCGATCACCTCAATCCGATCTTGGTCAAAGAGACTCGGCAAGCACTCAAGAGCCGGCAATTCGTCGTCACCTTTTCGGTCTTGCTGTTTGCCGCGTTGGCTTGGACGGTGGCCGGAAGCTTATCGCAAATGCCCCAAATCTATACCACACCCTCGGCAAGCCGGCTGCTGATCGGCTACTACATCGTGCTGGCCATTCCGATGTTGCTAGTCGTTCCCTTGGCCGCGTACCGATCGCTTGAAGGGGAAATTGATGACGGAACGTTGGAGCTATTGTCGATCACCGCACTCAGCCCATGGCAGATTGTGCTGGGGAAGTTGGCTAGCGCCTCGTTGCAAATGATGTTGTACTTTGTGGCCCTGTTCCCCTGCATGGCCTATGCCTACACGCTTCGCGGCGTCGATTTGCCTACGACGTTGTTGATTGTCGCCATCTTGGTGGTGTCGGCTCTGGTGTTGACCGTGGTCGCTCTGTTTCTCGCACCGCTGGCGAGAAGCCGGACCGGGCGAATCATCACGCTGCTGTTGTTGGTGGGCATCTTGGTGATCGCCGAATATGGCATCGGCGCGATGGTGATTGGCATGATCGTCTACGGAATTCCTTTTGCGATGCCGCTGGTGTTTTTCTTGGTGATGACGACGTTGCTCGTTTCGCTTTCGCTCAGCCACCTATTGCTTGCGGCAACCGCAGCCCAATTGACGCCTGAAAGTGAGAACCGATCCACCCACCTGCGGATTTCGATGATGGTTGTCACGATGACTTTGATCGGCATCGCCACCTACGCGACCGAATCGATGCCAAGAAACGACGCCTCGACCGTGTTGAGCCTGGTCGGTGCTGCACTGCTGGTTTTCTGGGTCGTTTGTGGCAGCCTGATGGTGGCGGAGTCCTCCGTGACGACACCGCGGATTCGTCGCGAGTTGCCGCAGAGCTTTTTCGCGCGCGTGATGTTGACCTGGGTCACCCCAGGCCCCGCGACGGGCTTGGTCTTTGCAACCGTGAACATCCTCGTCGTCACGGCATTTACCCTATTTACGATCCGCAACACTCTGTCGCCAACGTGGTCGTTCGCCGGCGGGCAATTGCAAGCGCTGACTCGGCTTTCCGTCTTGTTGGCAGCCTACTTGATCGGCTTTTTGATCGCGGTCCGCTGGCTGATTGCGGTCGTACGCATTCGAAACAACCCAAGAGTTGAGATTGGCGTTGCAGGTTTGATTGCCGTGCTGGTGCTGTCCTCGCTGATCCCCTATTCGATCGGCATGCATCTGAACGATTACCGACCCTTTGCCTACTCCCGATGGCAAATCACCAATTGGGTCTGGACCTTAGGTGAAGCGGCCCCGAGCGGCGCTGTCGACTGGACGGAGATCGGCATCGTTGTCGCCGCCGTGGTCATCGCCTTGATCGGATGCCTGTTGACCATGCCCCGAATCGTCTTGCCTCGTCGCACGGCGACCCCCGAAAAGGTCCAACAAGAACTTGAGACAGCCTAGCCCGCTGGCAAGACTTCGTCGGATAACGGATGTCGCGCCGGCGGGGCGGAACTTCATGCAGACGGACCAACACCCCTCGGCTCGCTATTTGCCAATACAGAACCGGCTAAACACGCGGTCCAAAATGTCGTCGGTGTAAACGGCTCCTGTCACTTCGCCGACACAATCGGCTGCGATCCGCATCTCCGCAGCAACCCATTCATGCCCCTCACGGCGGCTCACCAAGTCGATCGCGGCGGCAACCGCCTGTTCTGCCTGCAACAACGATTGGCCGCACCGTGCCGCAGTCCCGATCACGGAACCTGATTCCTCCGCATCGTAGGATTCCAAGAACTCAACGACGCGACTCTTGAGCACTTCGAGGCCTTCGCCCGTGACAACACTCGTGTAAATCCAGTCGCCGCAAGCCTTTGCGGGATCCACCAAATCGGCCTTGGTCGCAACCCATAGATCCAATGCATGTCGCTTCCCTCGAACGGCATGCGAGCGAAGAGACTCACGCATCGATTCCAACTCAGCGATCGATCGACACTGCGAAGCATCCACGCACCACAATCGCACATCGGCCGACTCTGCAGCCTGGACCGCGTGATGCTGTGATGCCAACGAAATGGCCGCTAACTCATCCTCATGACGCTGAAGCTCCACGCTTCCCGCTGCTGCGGACTCGTTTCCCGCTGCTGCGGACTCGATTCCCGCGGTGTCCACCAATCGAATCGGATGACTCCCAAAGTGGGTTTCGACAACGATCGCGTCTCGCGTGGTCCCCGCAACATCGGCCACGATCGCAACCGCCTGTTTCGAGAGTGCGTTGATCAAACGGCTCTTGCCCGCGTTCGGATTGCCGCGAAGCACAAGGGTCGGTCGCGAATCACTGCGGATACGGCTGCCCATCCGTTGACGCGTCGCTGCGAGCTGATGCCGACAATCGGACAGACGTTCAAGCAACCTTCGGTCGCTAATGAACTCGATGTCCTCGTCAACGAAATCGAGCCCTGCTTCCACATCGGCGATCAAGTTGAGGATCGTGGCACGGGTTTTCTCGAGTGGCCGCGATAGATTTCCCGCTAATTGGCGAAGCGCCTGGTCCAGCGATCCGCGATGCTCGGCCTCGATCACCCCCAACACCGCCTCGGCCTGGGTGAGATCCAACCGACCCGCGATGAACGCTCGCATCGTGAACTCGCCCGGCCGCGCCGCGCGAGCACCCGCCGCCGTCAACATGCTAACCAAGGCCTGCAGCACCGGTAGCGATCCATAGGTATGGATCTCCGCACTCGGTTGACCGGTGTAGCTCTGGCTGCGGGGCCACAACAAGACGGCTGAATCCACCACTCCAATTGGGGGTCCCACGTCAATCGCATACTCCGCTGCGCTGGCCCGCCGCAAACTCGCGAAACCCAAGCCCAAGGATTCGAGCACCGACAGCACTTGCACGCCCGACAAGCGGACAATCCCGCGCTCGGCTGGCTCCGTCGGTGAAGCGATGGCAACAATGGTCTCTTCAAAATCGAGCATCGCCGTAAACCGAAAGCGGGACGGATTGTCAACAGGAAGCGAGCATTGTAGCGGTACCGCCGAATCGATCCGAGCCGCCAACCAAAACGATCACGCAACGTTCTGGCTCCCTTCTGCCCGCGTGAGCGGGCAGAAGGGTCGGGGGTGAGGGGCTTTCCGCACACCGATTGCGGACCGACTTTTTGGTTCGATCACGCTGCTGCCACCCCCTCATCCCCAGCCCTTCTCTCCCGAAAAGAGGTCGTCCGGTTTTTAAGTTGTGACTAACTCAGTGTTTCGGTATCCAACCACCCCTGCCCGCGCAGAGGTCGTGCAGTTTTTTAATTTGTTGATTGAAAAAGACTTACAAGATTTACCTCTCCCTCTGGGCTCGTTGTACCGCGCATCTCGGGTGGTGTCTAATACATCTGCGGGGAAGGTGACGAGATTTCGCTCTGGACTTTCGACAAACCGCTGCGAATGATAGTTGCCTTGCGTTTCGCGCTGGTGCTGCGAACATGGGAAAGCCTGTTGCACGGAGGTGCGGTTCATGGGTGCGGTGGCTCTCGGACTCCTCGGTCAAAAAACCGGCTCATCCGACCGAAGCGCGCGGAACCCAGACTCAAGGTTTTTTGGAGGTATGGCTCCGGTGTCCAATGATCTCTTAGAAAAGAGTCCCCGACGGTCGGTCGTCCGCAGGGAACCAGTAGCACCCTTGGCGCACCGTCGACCGGGATATCCCTTGTCAAGTTGCACCTCTGCAGAGCTCGACTCCGTTTCTACCGGCAACTGCACGATAACAAGTGAAAATAGCTCCTGCCAGCA
>NZ_SJPV01000002.1:909850-1008121 GCF_007860135.1 Novipirellula artificiosorum | reverse complement strand
GCAGCACCAACGCGGATCCTCAATTGAGGATAATTCGCGGCGTCCAGCAAAAAGTCCAGTGGAGTTGCACACAAAACCAACCCGTCAATGCATGCAAAACGCAGGAGTTATGTGGTACAACGAGCCCTTTGGGAGAGGTCGAGCCTAAGCGAGGGAGAGGGAAGACAGGCTGCGATGACAACATGAAATTCCAGCACGGTTTCTATACCGGCCCTCCCCCTCGCTGCGCTCGACCCCTCCCGCTGCGCGGGCAGGGGTGGTTGGATACCTAAACACTGTGTTAGTCACAACTTAAAAACTGCACGACCTCGTTTTTGGGGAGAGGGGTTGGGGGGTGAGGGGCGCAAGCACAAGCAGAACGGAAAAGGACCGCACGCATCCCAGTCGCCTAAAGGCTACGACTCCAGCACCTTCCGCAATCGCCTAAAGGCTACGACTCCAACCGGCACCCTTTCTTCCATCCGTAGTAAGCGGTTTCCTGACGCTGCTTGTCAGTCGCCGCCTGACAAGAAACTGTGTTCGCATTTACGCTCACCGCGTGTCGCATCCGGCATCGGACGAGCGTTCCGATAGCCGATAGCCGATAGCCGAATTAAGGCTCCCTTCTCCCACGATTATAAGGTCATGCGGTTCTTAAGTTGTTACCAATTCAGTGTTTAGGTACCCAACCACCCCTGCCCGCGCAGCGGGAGGGGTCGAGCGGAGCGAGGGGGAGGGCCGGTATAGAAACCGTGCTGGAATCTCATGCTGTCATCGCAGTCCGTTTCCCCTCTCCCTCGCTTAAGCTCGACCTCTCCCAGTGTGAGAGGTGAATCTTGTAAATCTTTTTCATTAAACGACTTAAGGGCTTCACGACCCGCGCAGCGGGCGGGGTGTACCTCGCCCTTTGGGAGAGGTCGAGCGCAGCGAGGGAGAGGGTTTCTTGGCATCCAATTGACTTGCTCCATAGGACCACTTTCGAATCGGTGATACTTTCCATCGGTCTCCAAATCCCCACCGATTCGTCAGGTTACCCAGTGTGAGAGGTAAATCTCGTGAGCCTTGTTCAATCAACGAATTAGAAACTGCACGAGGTCTTTTCGGGGGAAACGGAAGTCCGATCAATTGCGAGTTGCTGCTTGAATCTGCCCCCAGCCTCCTCATCAGCCCTCCCTTTCCCTCCCCGAAAAAGTTCCCTTCTCGGTCCCTTGCAAAACACCCGGGTGATGGACAGGTGTTTCATTTGTGGGTGTTTCTCCCTATACCAGGTGTCCATATGGACCTAGCCTTCTGTGACAATTTGCCACTTCGCCCGTGTGGGGGTGCTTCGCCGCCCAGCGGAGACGGGTGAGGAAATGCGCCCCGTTAAGCAAAGCCGTGAATCACCACTCGCCCGTCCATCATTGCTCAACCGTCTCCATTTGGTCATCGGCAAGAAGGGAAACCGATTTCTCTTTTCGCCGGCGATTGGATGCATCCCCTCTCTCGCCAATGGATCCTCGCTCCACCGCCTTGTTTTGGTTAAGAATGTCGAAATTTACGGTGAAAAACTGACTTGCCAGCCACGTTTTTCGAGCCCTCCACGATCAATATCCGATGCGATTTCCAACTTGCGCCACTAAAAACGCACAGCTCATTCGATCGTACTCAGGAAACGGATAAAGAAAGTGCGATTCTTTGTTCTCAATCTGAGGCGCCATTTCGCAGGCCTCGGTATTTGCCGTTTTGTTACCCTTCTGGACCGCCGCGGAAGTGTCCAGCGGCGGTTCGGACATCGAGGAAAACGAACCAACTGCTTTGGTAAGGCCACAGATGAACAGTATCTGGAGAAATTCGAAAAAAACTTGACTCGCTACTTGTACCCCCCGTCGGCGCGTCTATCATCATAGCTGGAACATCCGCGAATACCCCCACCGCTGCGCTAATTTGTGCAGTCAACCTAACTCTCCTAAAAGGAAGAATTCTGCCAGGCGAAACAAGCGATTCCGTCGACCGCGTTGGTCAATTGATTGCCTGTTTTTTGCCAGTAAGAACTCGCCTCCATGAAAACCCGTTTGCATGATCGAACCTCCGTTGGTGTCGCACCTTTTGGCGTGGCTTCGCTGAGAACACCGCTTTCGAGTGGTGCCGTTCGATCTCTCGTCGTTCGCTCGCCCCGTCTGAGAGAGAACGGCGAGAGCGGTATCAGGGGCCTAATAGCAGGGCGTTGTCAGGTGATGGTTTTCGCGCATGTCTCTATTCACCTTGGTTTTTCTCAATTGTTGCGACACAGCGGCCACGCGTTGTGCTCACTCGGGTTCTCCCCGAGTCGCTTAAGCAAACCCGTGGCATTGTCACTTCCCGCTTAGTTTAGGTATTTGAAAATGTCGATTCGCCGTAACTTCCGTCTTTCCAACACGAACAACAGCAACCCTTCACGGATGGAACGACTTCGCCAACGCGCGAGCCGCTGGACCGCCCGTATCGAAGCCCGCCGCCAATCCTGGATGGAAAAGCGAGCCGCTCGGCTGGAGCGCTACAAGAACGCCTTCCGAGGATCTTGGCTGACTCAGATCGGCCTCGGCTTGGCGATGATCGTCCGAGCGATCCTCTCGGTGCCTTTCGTTCGCAACATGGCGGGTGCTCAGCCCAGCATGGGTGTTGTCTCCGGTAGCAATGGCTTGTTCGGTCGATTTGGCAAATCACTTCGTCGCAAAAAGAACAAGAAGAACAAGAAGAGCCAACCCCGCTTCGCCACCAGTCGCGGACGCACCTTCATGGCGGAAAGCTTGGAGCAACGAATGTTGTTGGCTGGCGATATCGCGCTGATGGATCATCGCGTGGAATTGAATTCCGGTGGCGGTGGTAGCGATGACGAGGTCGCGAACCTGAGTCAATCCTTGACAACTTTGGGACACACAGTCACCGGGTTCACGGACCTGAGTGCTGCTGGGATTTCGGCCGGGGTCGCGGGCCAGGATGTGTTGGCCATTCCCGAAATGGAATGGGGCGATGCGCTGACGGAGATCGATGCACCAGCGCGAACGGTCATCAGCAACTTCGTCAATGGCGGCGGGCATCTGATGGTCCATTCGGATTCTTTTGGTAATGAGAACTCAGCTGAGTTGCTGAACGCAACATTCGGTTGGAGTTTGGTAGAAAGTTCTGCGATTAACTTCTCGACCACGAAGACAGCTGCAGCAGCTACCACGCCTTTCGCAGCTGGCCCGGCCACGCTCGATGGCGACAATGGAACTCGTGGTTTTGAGACCTCATCCCTGCCGGCGGGCGCGGTAAGCGTGTATGACGATGGCACCGACACATCCGTGTTCTACGCTCCCGTGGGCAGCGGATCAGTGACCTTTGTCGGTTACGACTGGTTTGATGCGGCTCCCAATGGGGCGAACGCAGCCGGCACCGATTTGGCCGACTGGGCGTTCGTGATCGACACCGTGGCGAATTTCAATGGCCCGACGGTTCTTCCAACTGCGGTCAGCGTTGTTGCCACCGATAGTGATCCGAACGAACCGGGGATCACCTCTGGCGATAACGGCCAGTTCACCTTCTCGGTCGATAGCCCTGCTCCGGTTGGCGGCATTGTCATCAACTACGCGCTCAGCGGTGTTGCGGAGGAAGGTGCCGGCAAGGACTTTATTGCCGTACCTTCGAGCAGTACCGTGACGATTCCTGAGGGACAAACTTCGGTCGTCGTGGACATCGACGTCGAAGACGATTCGATCTATGAAGCCGATGAAGACATCGTCTTGACGATCACCAGTGTGGTCGGCACCGGAGCGTCGATCAGCCCGATCGCCGGTTCGGCCTCGATGATTCTGACCGACGATGAGTTGCCGCCAGAGGTGAAAATCACTGCCAGCAACAACGCCAATACCGAAGACACCGATGACGGTTCCTTCAAGATTGAATTGGTCGGTGCCAGTGGTGGCGCTTCGGCGAATATCACGGTGGATTACACGATCGGTGGTGAGGCCGTTCCGGGCGTTGATCACGACTTGGCATCAGGCAGTGTTACGTTCACCCCTGGCCAAACTTCGAAAACCTTAACCTTTTCGCCTGTCCACGATTCGATCGTCGAAGCGAACGAAACGGTGACGATGAAGTTAACCGGTGTCGCCACGACATTGCCTGGCGTGACTTACAACTCCTCGACCGAAACAACCAACATCATCGACGACGATGACAACAAAGTCGAACTGGACAGCACGGACGGAGCTGAGCCGAACAGCGACGCTTCGCTTACCTTGTCACTTTCGGATCCAGGAAGCCCGTCGAGCACTGATACAGCCGTCGTTCTAAGTGCGACTCCTGGGGCTGGTGAGGGTGCTGATTATGGCACGGACTATTTCTACGTGACCAATCGACCGGCTGCACTCTATAACGAATCCGAAAATAACAACAACAACTCTCAAGCAGACAATTTGAACAGTGCCGCGTGGACCGTTGCACTCAATGATGACATCGCCAATTCGACCGTGATGCCGCACGTGACCGTTAAAGGCACCGGCAATGGCAGTGTCGATTTCTTCAAGTTCGATGTCCAAGCGGGTGAGAAGATCATTCTGGATATTGACAACACCGGCGGTGGAATGGATTCCTGGTTGACGTTGTTCAAAGGTACGGACGAGCTTGATGACAACGATAACTCTGCTGGCGATTCCGGAAGTTCATCCGCCAACGATTCGATGATTACCTACACTGCACTTACCAGCGGTACCTACTTTGTTCGCGTGGCGCATGGGTCGCAAGCGGGCAACATCCCTGGCGGTGATTCCTATGAGTTGCATGTGTCGCTTGACACGCCACCAGTGGTTACCCCCGTCCCAGCTGATTTGATTATTCCAGCCGGCGAAATCTCAGCAACCGTTCCTTTGTTCGTGATTGACAGCAACGAGGTCGAAGCGCTCGAGGATGTCGAATTCGCGATCACCGCTGTCAACGGCGACCCTCAGATTACCGAGGCATCACCTGCTCAGGAGACAACGGTTGAGATCACTGATGACGATTCGGCTTTGGTAAACATCGTGGGCGGCGTCAATGCGACCGAGCCCGCCACCAACACCACCTTCACCGTGACGTTGACGAATCCTTCGTCGACCGAAACGAAGGTGCCGTTCGTTGTGGACGCCGGAGCGCTCTTCCCCAGCGGCGATATTGCTCAATACGGAATCGACTATACGCTCAGCGGACCAGGAATCGCGATCACTCAACCGGGCACCTTCCCGGCGGATCCTGTCACGGGCGTGGTCACCTTCGCTCCAGGACAGACCACGCGGACCATCGATTTGAACGTAATCAATGAGTTGGTCGTCGAAGATGACGAAACGGTTACCATCGAGTTGCTCAATGGTCCGTCACCCACCGCGGAAATCGTCGGCGACGATGACATTTCGTTGGGAACCAGTACCGCCACCAACACGATTCTGGACGAAGACGAAGCTTACGTTCGCGTTGACGCGGTCGATTCGGTGGCTGGCGAGCCAAGCAATGACGGTTTCTTCCGTGTTCAATTGGCGTTGCCCGGAACCACTTCGGCACCGCCGATCACTGCGGTGACCTCAAGCGTCGATACGATCATCGAGTACGACGTGTTGGTCAGCGGCACATCGGCCACGCCAGATGATGACTATGTCGCATTGAGCGGTGTCGTCACGATTCTCGCCGGTGAAACATCCGCCATCATCCCGGTGACGGTCCTTGACGATTTGGATCTAGAGGGAACCGAAACGGTCTCGATTCAATTGGTCGATTCGGCTCCACGTGAAATCATCGGCGACTCAGGCGTAAGCTTGGACATCGAGCCGAACGGCATCACCGACACCGTGACGATCTCCGATAACGACGAGTTGACGGTCAAGATCGAAGATGTGGTTGATGGAGAGGAAGGTGTGACCAATGGCCAATTCTTGGTTTCACTTGTCGGTGACGCAGGTGCGATCGCTCAGTACACGACGGACGCTGTCGGTCCCATTGTGATCAGCTACACGGTAACGGGCACTGCAAGTGATGGACTCGATTACACCACGCTGAGCGGCACGGTATCGATTCCGGCTGGCAGCTCGACTGCGACGATCGACATTCTCGTGGAGGACGATGAGTATTTCGACCCGAACGAAACCGTGACGATTACCCTCGATACGATCACGTCGCAAGACCCAATCGGACTCGGCGGCTCGGGCGTCAAGCTCGACGCGATGAACAGCGACACGTTGAACATCATCGACAATGAAACCGGTGAAGTCTCGATCAGCAGTTACACGCCTGCTCGTGAGCCAGGTCAAAATGGATCCTTGACCTTTACTCTCGATGGGAAAAGCCCCAACGTGACGGTGATCACCTTTGGTGTGAACACCTTTGATACCGACGATGACCCTGGTGATAGCGATACCGGTCAGGACGTGGCAACTCAGGGAACCGATCACGCCTTGTACAATGGCACGATCACCTTCTTGCCGAACGAAACCAGCGTGACGATTCCCGTTCCTGTGTTGAACGACACTGACACCGAAGGCTTGGAAGTGATTCCGGTTGAAATCACTAGTTTCTTGAGCAATTTGGGTGGCTACAGCATCAATGGAAACTCCGCTCCGCTGGGTGTTGACTACAGTGCACCAAGTTCTCGCGCTGAATTGCCGATTCTGGCCGATCAAACCGTGGACGTGGTTACGGTGAACAACGCCACCGAAGGCGTTATCGATGGCAAGTTCCGAGTGGCGATTGAAACGCCGAGTGCGGCCGATACCGTGATCACGTACAAAATTATCTCTGCAGGCGGTTCGAAGGTCAATGCGGACGAGGGTTCTGATTTCGAGACGCTCTCCGGTACGGTAACGATTCTTGCGGGTGACCTAACGGCTGACATCGTGGTTGACGTCACCGGGGCACCGTTTGACGATCTGCAAACCGAAGGCGATGAGTATGTCAAGATTGAATTGCTTTCGGTCAGCAACACCGCCGATCCCGATATCACGATTGGCTCGACCGACAAAGCTGAAGTCAAGATCAGCGACGACGACGCCGGCTTTGTGAACATCGCCGCGGTCAACGACGGTGAAGAAGAAGGCCCGGTGGATGGCAAGTTCCGTGTCACGCTTTATGATCCCTCGGGAACGACTCCGATCACCAGCAGCACCGATACGAAGATTAAGTACTCGGTGACCGATAATACGGGGCCGAACAGCGATTTCACACCGCTGTCGCTTACCGTTACCATTCCGGCTGGCCAGACGGGTGCGGACATCGATGTCTCGATTATCGATGACAGCCTCGTGGAACTTGACAGCGAATCGATCACGATCACGCTGGACTCGTTGCTTGCTCCGACGGATCCACAAATCAAAATTGGTTCAATTGCTGGGCCAACACTGACATTTGGTGCAACTCAAGATACTTTCTTGGAAGCTTTTGGTACTGCGGTCATCAACGGTGGTGACTTGCTCATTCATGTCGAAGGTCCTGGCGGACCTGGCATTGGCGAAGCACAAGGCTTGTTGCGTTTCGACAACATTTTTGGTAGCGGCGCGGGCCAAATTCCACTCGGAGCAGTGATCAGCTTCGCCGGATTGCAAGTTGACGTGGACAGCGTGGGAGCGAATGTCGCCCTCCATCAAATGTTGGTTGACTGGAGCCAGTCGACCGCCAGTTGGGATAGTTTCGGCGGTGGTATCCAGACCGATGGCGTCGAAGCCGAAGCCTTGGCCGAGGCTCTTCTCGGCGGCGGTAGCGGGTTCGCGAACGTCACTTCGACGGTTCAGGATTGGTCGGATGGCGATTCCAATTACGGTTGGTCGTTATTCTCCACCCTGGGTGGTGCAGCCAATTCGGTCGACTTCTATTCGGAAAACAGCTCCTCGGATCCGATGTTGACTGTCGACCTGAACGTCTCGGCGACGATCAACATCATCGACAATGATGATGCGACGGTTGAAATCGATAGTGTCACGGCCGGCAAAGAACCGGGTGGACCTCTTGGCAACCCGACGGGTGCCGCGAACGCAGCCAAAGCGGTCATTAAGTTGAGCGAAGCTGCTTCAACGGATACGTACGTTAACTACACCGTCACCAACGGCACGGCCACAGCAGGGACCGATTATGTGGCGACCAGTGGTACAGCGAAGATTGATGCTGGAACCACGTCCACTACGATCCGTGTGCAAGTTTTGGACGATACGATCAGTGAAGGCACCGAAGATGTGGTTGTGACCTTAACGGGTATCAACTACGGGCTTGGAACGGATGGTAACATCACGCTTGGTGGCAACACGGTCGAGAATGTTGATATTAACGACAACGAAGTCGGTAAGTTGACCGTCAGCAAAACCAACGCAGCCGAGAACAACCCAGGCAGCCCAACCGATGGTAGTTTCACGATCACCACGGATGTGGTCAGTGACGAAGCGACGTTGATCGAGTACACGATCACCGGAACAGCAACGAATGGCGGCGATTATGCAACGCTGTCGGGCACGGTCACGTTGCCGGCTTACCAGCCGAGTGTGGTGATTCCAATCGACGTGAAAGAGGACTTTGTCAACGAAGACAATGAAACCGTCACGATCACATTGGATTCGGCCACGCCAGGTAACATCACATTGAATCCCAATCCGGCGTCGAACACGGCAACCGCGATCATCGACGACGATGACGACTTGGTCATCTCCGTCGTTGCCACCGATCCCACCGCAACCGAAGGTGCGGATGATGGCGAATTCGAAATTCAACTGAATTACGAGAGCGACGAAGATGTCAAGATCGAGTACACGGTAAGTGGGCCGGGGGCTGGATTGGCCGTTCCTGGACTCGGAGCCGTCGGTGACGACTATGCACCGCTGCTCGGAACGACCGCAGGGTCCGACTACTACAGTGGCACAATCACGGTTCCGGCAGGCACTAAGGTTGTGACGTTGCCAGTCGATGTGATCCAAGACTTCATCAATGAAGCGTCCGAAGATGTGATTGTGACGTTGGACACCTTCACGATGTTGGATGCCGGAACGTCCGATCCTGGCAACAATACCAACGTCAGCTTTGGATCGACGACCGACACGGTCACGATTTTGGACGAATTGTTTGACGTGACGATCAAAAAGACCGATAGCCCCGCTGCAGAGCCGGGACTCGGTGCGGGTGGCTTCAACGGCCAATTCACCGTCTACATCAGCAATGACTTGCCGGTCGACGTGAACGTTGTGGTCACGCTACAAGGTGGCTCCGCAACGCTCGGCGATGACTACGAATTTGGTGGTGCCTCGTCGCCGACGGCGGTGACGCAGATTGTCACGATTCAAGCGGGTGAAACATCGGCGACCTTGGACGTCGAAGTGATTGATGATTTGCTGAGCGAAGGCACCGAGACGATCGACGTGAAAGTCACGGCGGTCTCGGCAGTCAATTCGTTCTACAATCCACTGTTGTCGATTGGACTCAGCGGTTCGGATATCGCCCAGGAATCCATCCTGGACAATGACGACATCAACGTCACGATCAGTGCCGTCAACGGTACGGAGCCAGGCGGAGTGCTCGACGACGGTAAGTACGTGTTCACTCAAAACGTTAAGAGTGCGCATGACACGGTTATTACTTACAAGTTGGTTCCAGCGGGAACCGATGCGACCGCTGGCACGGATTATGTCGCCATCACCACCGGTACGGTGACGATCCCGGCTGGTCAAACGACCACGACTTTGACCCTCGACGTTCTGAACGATACGCCGGCTGTGGTGGAATCCGATGAGTATGTCGAAGTGAAGATCGATGGTGTTAGCAGCACCGGATCCAACGTGGTCGGTGGCAGCGGTTCGGCCGTCGCCACGATCTTTGACGACGACAATGCATTGGTGTCGCTCGAAGCGACTGACGACGGATTGGAACCGAGCAACCTTGGCTTCTTCCGCGTCAACCAAAGCGTCAAATCCGATACGGCGACCGTGGTGACCTACGACGTGATCCTGACGCCGCCAAATGACGCAGTGCCGGGTGCAGCGGCCGGTCCGTTGACGGGCCCAGGTGTAATCGACTACGTCACTCTTTCGGGTACCGTCACGATCTCAGCGGGTCAGACGTTTAAATACATCGACGTCACAACCTTGGACGACCTGCTGATCGAGGATGCGGAAGGGGTCACCGTCAAGCTGACGGGTTTGACGACCGGATCGACTGGCACGACTTCGGGCGTGACGATCGATACCGCGAACGACACCGATACTGCATTCATCTTAAGCAATGATTTGGGCAAGGTCAGTGTTGCCGCAGGGGTTGATGGTAAAGAAGGCGGTCCGAACGGTACCTTCACCATCAGCATCGATAAGCAAAGTGATCAGCCAACCGTGGTTGCTTACAAGCTGAATCCAGCCAATTCCGACACCGCTTTGAATCCGAGCGATTACACGACGCCACTAACCGGTACCGTGACGATCCCTGCTTTCGGCACTCAGACGACATTGACCATCAATGTCAAGAATGACTCGGTCGGTGAGCCGACTGAAAATGTCAGTGTTGAGTTGACGGGAATCGTTCCGAACGCCGGTGACAACAATGCGTCCCAAATCAGCATTGATGGTGCCAACAAAACGGCTTCGATCGATATCGAGGACAATGACTCGCCAAAGCTGACGGTGTCCGACCCGACCGTCACGGAAGGTGTTTCACCGAACTCAGTCGATGTAACGGTCAAGCTGGATGTCGCGACACAAGCCGGGTTTACGGTCGATTACACCACGGCCAACGACAGTGCGGAGGCGGGTAGTGACTACACGACCAAGTCCGGCACCCTGACCTTTGCGGGCAACGCCGGTGAAACGAAGACCGTCACGATTCCGATTGTCAACGGCAATGTTGTCGAAGCAACGGAGAAGTTCTTATTGAAACTGTCCAATTACACTCCGCTTGCACCGGTTTCCCCTCAAACGGGACCTGCTGGAGCGGTTGATATTTCCGACAAGGGTAATATCACGATCAAGGACAACGACACGATGAAGTTCACGATCGGTGATCAGACGGTCAATGAGGACGCTGGAACGATGACGTTCACGATTACGGCTGACAAACCGAGTGACATTGCTGTCGACCTGGACGTTTCTTACACGACACCGGGCGGTGCGGTGGCGAATTCGCCAGGGCTGAACACGACCGATGCCGAAGGCAATGTCTATGAAGACTTTGACGGACCAGGTGAACCATCGCTTCCGGCCGATACGGACTACGACAGCGGCACCGACGAAATCACGTTCGGTGTGGGATCAACGGGACCTCATACCGTCACCGTCGCAATTCGCGATGACATGACGGTCGAGGGTGGCCTGAGCAATGATGCTGGCTTTGAACGATTCTTGGCCAGCCTGAACATCACCACCGCCTCGGCAACGCTTGGCGATCGCTCCTTTAACGACAATGATACGGCCATTGGCAAGATCAATGACGTTACGGGCGGTGACGCTGACGAAGCGGACGTTCTGCTCTCGGTAACCGACGGACTGGCGAAGGAACCGGCCGATAACGGCCAATTCAAGGTCACCATGTCGAAGCCGAGCAGCTACGACGCCAAGATCCCTTACTCGGTGCAAGTTGCCAGTGACAGTGCCACCCCAGGTGTCGATTACACGACGCTTTCCGGCGTGGTCACGATCCCTGCGGGACAAACGACCGCAGTGATTGATGTCAACGTGCTCGACGATGCCGGCAATATCTTGCTAGAGGATGACGAATTCGTCCGCATTACCTTGGTCGATCCGATTCCGGCTGGAAACGCCGATCCGAATATCTCGATCCATGATGATAGCGAGATGGAAGAGGTGAGAATCGAGGATACCGATACCGCGGTGGTCAATCTGGCCGCAACCACGCCCAATGCGGCCGAACCTTCGACCGATGGCCAGTTCACGGTCACCTTGAGCGAAAAGAGTGACACCGATACAGAAGTCACTTACTCGATCGCAACGGGTGTCGGGAATGCCACGAATGGTTCCGATTATGTGTTGCTCGACGGCGTGGTCACGATTCTGGCTGGCGATACGACGGCAACGTTTGATGTTGATGTGAAGGACGATTCGATCATCGAAGGCCCTGAAAACGTCACGGTCACCTTGACCGGGTTCACGTTCGGTGGTCCGTCGAATGCGGACATCGAACTGGGAACATCGTTGACCGACACCGTGGTGATCGCTGACGATGATTCCAACATCATCGTGTCGATCACCAATGCGGGTGACGGTAGCGAACCAGAAACCAACGGCGCGTTCTTGATTGAGTTGAAGGACGCTTCGGGCAATCCGGTTCCAGCACCATCTGGTGGGGTAACGGTCAACTACACCAAGGGGGGCACGGCAACCGCTGGTTCATCCGGTGACTATACGGGTCTATCCGCCGGATCGGTCTTCTTCGGTGATGGCGAAACCAGTGCTTTGTTGGAAGTCGACGTTGAAGACGATGTGATTCCCGAGCCGACCGAAACGGTCATTGTGACGCTTGCATCAGGTGTCGTGACAGCCGGCTATGGTGGAACGCCGCCCGTCGGAACGACTGGCACGTTTGTCGTCGACTCAACACCGGCGACGGTCAACATCACGGACAACGATCCGGTCAAGTTCACGATCGTCGATGTATCGACGAGCGAGGACAACGCGACCGCAACGGTGGGTGTGAAGTTGGATAGCTCAATGGCAGCATCCGTTGGCTCGATTGACGTCACGTTGAACTTCGTCGACATCGTGCCGGGTGCCACGCTTGGTACGGACTACACCCTTCCTGCGTCAACGACGGTGACATTCAACCCAAGTGATCCGGTGGGAACGGTCAAGTCGATCACGATTGATATTGTTGACGATAGTGATGTCGAGCCGTCCGAACTGTTCGGAATCGAGATCACTGCCGTGCCTGCTATCGTTGGTGTGATGATTGACGACAGCGATCAGGGATTTGGTGTGATCGCCGACAATGACGCTCCGCCACCACCACCAACCGTTACCAATGTGCGAGTTGCAGCCGTGACGGACGGCCCGGTCCTAGCGGGTTGGACTCCAGCGTTTGTCGAAGAAGTTGACTCGGCTCCGTCGGGTCAGGGTCTAGGTTTCTCGATCCCAACCGGTTCGGTAGCCCAGGTTTCACCGATGTCATGGAGCACCATGAACCGGGTTTACGTTGACTTCAGTGAAGATGTGCAAGGCTCGGGCGTTGGCTCACTGCCAGATGCCACCGACTTCGCGTTGACGCCGGATAATGCGGTTGGTCCCAACCCGGTGACGATCGTCAGTGTCAGCTACGTACCCGGTACGCCACGTGCGACATTGGTCCTCAGCGGCCCGATGGGACGCGATCACTACACCTTGGTCGTAAAGGATACGATTGTCGCCACAGCTACCGGTTTGGCGCTGGACGGTGAGTTCGTCAACGAGTCGGATACCTATGCGACGAGCGGTAATGGGACGCCGGGCGTCGACTTCTCGATGCGATTCGCGGTTTCGCCCGCTAACGCCAGTTTCCAACTGAATCCCGAACAATTCGGTGCCGTTGGCTTCGATGATCTCGGAATCATGTCGCCAGCTCTCGGCTCGTTGCTCGGAGGTGGTTCTTACGACGCCGCGGCTGACTTCAACGGTAATGGGGCTGTCGGATTCGACGACCTTGGGATCATGTCGCCCAATTTGTTCTCCGCGTTGCCATTTGCCGCCAGCCTCGATCAATTGATGGCTGCTGATGATGACGACACCCTAGCCCCCGAACTGGAAGAAACAATCACTCTTCTGGTTTAGGTAGATTGACAAGGCTAGGTGGTATGGCTAGTATGGGGGCCTTGAATCGGTATGATCGGCTTGAGGCCCCCCTTTCAACTTTGGTTCATTGATTACACTTTAATGAGATTTTCAGATGTTTACATTTGTGCGGTTTGCATGCGTTGCGACGATGTTCGTCGCTACTGGCGGTATTGCCAATGCGGCAATTACATTGTCATTCAATCCAAATCCCGTGCTGACAGGAGGGTCGACGACGGGGGCTGTTGATGTTCAATGGGTCAGTACCGGATCCGATACTGTTGGATCCATTAGCTTGGATCTAATGGCCATCAATTTCACCGGTGCCGCATCGTCAGTAACAATCAATTCTTTCACTGCAGCGGGAGGCGTCGTCTTCACTCCATTTGGGCCGAATACACCCAACGGGACCGCGATTCCTCCCAATCCGTTTACCATAGCGGGTTTCGTTACGGCTCCCGCGGTCACAACAACTCCGAGCACGTTTGGGACCTTCGCATTCACGTTGCCGAGTGCGTTGTCTCCTGGAGTTGACTCCTTTCAGTTCAAATTCGACGATGTACCCGATCCGAATCCGTTCTTAAGAGGGATTGTGTCAACAACTGGAACACAGTTGTACGCCGGTTCAGGAACCGGAACGGTCACTGCTGTACCTGAGCCAAGTTCGATCGCTTTCTGCGCCCTATTGGCAGTAGGAGCGGGCGGACGAGTGCTGCGACGTCGGCGCAACAAGAAGGCGAGTGCGTTAGCGTGCTAGTTCTACTGCGGGAGTGTTGAGACACCAACTTCAGTTTAAACGTTTAACGCACAGGGATATTCTCTGTGCGTTTTTTTGTGTCGGTTCACGCTCTTCTTCTCATCCTTCATGCCGAACATGCCAATTCTTCTTAGTCGTCGCGCCACCGGTTTCGTCGGGCGCATCGCGTGTTCGCTACTGTTTTCGTGTTGCGTCAGCGAAGCATGGGCGGAAATCGTCACCAACCTTTCGCTTCCCATTAGTCATGTGGTGACGGTCCAGCCGATCATCGTGTCCAATACGGATGGCTCGAACACGGCTGGATACATGGGCGACGTGGCGCAAACCGCTGCCATCCAGTTCAACATCGACCTCATTTGGTCTCAGGCTGGGATTGATGTCGATTGGCTCGCGCCCAATCTGTGGAACAACTCGCTTGCGAACGTCGGGAATTTGCTGTCGACCCAACGCCGCCCGCAAGCGGATTTGGGACAGATCGTGATTGATGGGATCATAGGCGGGGTTGCTCACCCCGACCCATTGGTCTTGAACATGTACTTCGTCGAAATCGTGCCTGGCTTTTCGCAAACGACACTGTTGACTGCGAACGGCCTATCTTTGACGCCGGGCAACGGCAGTGCGCTGCACATCGGCGATAACCTGCCGGGCGCCATCATTGGTGGTCAACCACTCGGCCAAGAGTTAGCTGCCAAGACAATTGCTCACGAAATCGGTCATAATCTTGGCTTGGACCATAGTCTGGAGCCGAGAAACATGATGCTGGCCATGGACACCTTACCTCCGATCAACGCCCAACTGAACGCGGCTCAAACGACACTTGCGCAGTCGAGTCCGTACGCCACTGCGGTGCCCGAACCCAGCGCGGTGGTGTTTCTAGGCATGGTTGCTGCGATAGGTTATCGACATCGCCGCAGGGCGGCTTAGCCACAATCAGTGATCTTCCGCAGTCCGCTCCGTAAGGAATCGTCGTAAGATAGCGAGATGTTGTCCAATCACTGATTTAGGCTGGAACGACCAACCGAAATTCCCGGCATCGTATGAATTCCCGACATCGTAGGATTTGAGGAAACAGGATGACACAGACGACGGATACGTTTCGGCTTACCGAGGCGGTGGCTAAAGGGAAACAGCTGCGTGAGTCGGGGCAGTACGATGCAGCGGAGAGCCTATTTCGGCAGATCGCCGAGCAGCTACCCAATCGCCGAGTTGGCTGGTTGGGTCTCGGCCAAGTGCTGCTTGATCAATTGAAAGCAGCTGACGCGGTGATTGCTTTCGAGCACGCCATGAAAGTTCAGGGCCCGACCGCAGAACTGCACCACGCGATGGCTTCGGCAAAGTCGTTCCTCGGCCGATTGCTTGAAGCGGAAGCTCATTATGCCGAAGCCTTGGCACTCAAACCGCGGCATGCTGACTTCTTTCATAACTACGCCAGAATCAAGAAGTTTACCGAAGTCGATGGAGTCCATCGATCCATCGAGGAACTGCTGGAAGATCCCACTTATTCTGAGCAGGAACGCTGCCATTTGCATTTTGCAGCTGGAAAAATCTATGATGATTTTGGTGCATTTGATCAGGCTTTCGAGCATTTCCTTGCGGGTAACGAAGCAAAAGAAGCCTCGTTCGATCAAGACCACTGGCGTGGATTGGTCGACTCATCGATTCAGTTCTTTGATTTCGCGACGCTCAAACGCATCCGATCGCCACCACGTCCGACCGCCGATTTGGTATTCATTGTCGGAATGCCACGCAGTGGTACGACGCTGGTTGAGCAAATTGTTTCATCGCACAGCGACGTATTTGGCGCCGGTGAGCTTCCCGATTTGAACGTGATCTCGGGCGAGTTGACGAAGCATTCGCCGTCGGAGTTAAGGTTCCCATATTCGGTAAACGATGTGGATGAAACCACCTTTATCGGGCTCGGTAATTTCTACCTGCAGCGGATTCAGGAACTAGCGACGGGTCCTGCCAAGGTGTTCTGTGACAAGTCGCCCAATAACTTCTTCTTCATTGGATTAATGCATGCACTGTTTCCCAACGTGCGAGTGATCCATTGCCGCCGGCATCCGATGGACACCTCGCTGTCTTGCTATGTCACCAATTTTAAGAAAGGACAGGAATACAGCTACGATCTTGATGATATTGCGGTTTACTACGGCCAGTATGATCGTCTGATGAGGTATTGGGACGAGGTCTCGACGATCCCGATCATGCATGTGGACTACGAAAAGTTGGTCGAAGATCAAGAGGGCGTTTCTCGAAAGTTGATCGAGTTTTCAGGATTGGATTGGCAACAGGAATGCTTGTCATTTCAGCGTAACCAGCGAGTCGTTGCAACGGCGAGTAATTGGCAGGTTCGGCAACCGCTTTACCGCGGATCGGTAGGACGATGGCGAAACTATGCTCGGCATCTCGGACCGCTCTGTGACAGCCTACTGCAACAGGGAGTGCCCGTGTCGTTCGAGAACAACACTCAGGACTCGACGGGGACATAACACGTTGACAGGGAATTGTCTGGTCATTTTGTGGCGGCTGAATTGATTTTGTCATCGGTTCCATCGATTCCGGGCCGCGGGTATTGAGGATTCCGTCCCGGATGGTCATCCGGATTGAAAAATGCGGATCGTGTGGATCTTAAAAGGTCGGGGAATCTATGTCACGAGCTAGCGATGCGAGTTATAATCCGAGATTAACTTCTCAGCCCGTTCTAGCGTTTTTCCAGGTGCTCCTCGTGTTTCGAACTCTGATTCTGACGCTGACAACGGCGTGTTGCCTTGTCGCGTCGCCTGCCGCCGCCGCACTGGTCACGACCCAGGAGGCAGGTTTGGATGCGATTTTTTCCCAAGCTTCGTTCGGGGCAGATTCGATCGATATTCGTTTTTTTCCGACCTTAACGATCATCGATCCTGATCTGATCACGATCGATTCGGACGCTGATTTCAACAAGCTGTCGACGTGGGCTCCGGACCCGTTCACAAATGTGAATCTGTTCTACGTCGACGCCATCAATTTTTGCGGCTCGCCGGGGGCGAACATCATCGGTTGTGGATCGACTCCAGGGTTTCTGGTTGCACTCGATTCAGGATTCGCGGCCCATCCGATCGATGGGCCTGAATTGATCGCACACGAAATCGGGCATAACCTTGGCCTCCAACACACCAGCGGCGCGGGGCTGATGGGGCCGGTGTTGAATCACGAAACGACGCTTTCGGAGGATGAGGTGATGACGATCTTCGATAGTCCGTTGGTGAAACTTGATGCAGAAGGGTACTTCATCAACGTCACCCCGGTCCTGGTCCGAGCCACCGCGGTTCCCGAGCCGGGGTCGTTTGCAATTTGTGGTTTGGTCGCCGGAGCAATCGTTGCTCGCCGACGTCGTCGGACGGCGTGAGCCGTCGACGGACGTGGGGGGCGATCTCGTTTTCGTGGGTGTTCGCTTCGCTCTCACCCCCGGCTACCCTCTGCGACCACTCACGTGGTCGGCGCGATCCACATCGAATCCGGGCACGATCCCGAATGGGATCCAAGAGGGTAGCCGTGGGTCGCGATAGCGCACCCACGGATATCGGACCCGCCGCGATGGTTCGATCCTGGAGGGATCGCAGAGGATGCCGGTCTGCGACCGCGTTGCGGTCGGTTATGCGAGAGACGTCTCGTTTCCGGGGGTGTTCGCTTCGCTCTCACCCCCGGCTACCTTCTTGGACCACGTCGTGGTCCTATGCGCGGACTTCAAACGGCGGGCTACCGTCTTCGACCACTTCGTGGTCCGATGCGTGGTCGGTGGGTGTGGCTTGACGACTCAATGGAGGTACGTGGGATCGTATTGGATGCCAGCTCGGTCAAGCATCTTGATGAGTTCCTCACGAAAAGATCGTTTTTGATGGTGTTCCTTTTGGTGACGGATGTACCTACTGACGGTCGGGCAGGCATCGGGGCTGAGCGAAAAGATCGCGTAGCCATCTTGCCATCCGAATGGGGCAAAGTCGATCTCGTGATGGACCCATTCGGTTGCCGACTTCTTCAATTCCCTCACGACGTCACTGATCCGATGGGTCGGCTTCATCCCCATCAGCAAATGCACGTGATCCTCGACTCCACCAATGTCAAGAGGTTTTACATCCATCCCCTGAAGCGTTCCTCCTAGATAGGAGTGCAAACGACCGATCCACGCCTCCTTGATCCAGGGCTTTCGGTTCTTCGTCGAGAACACCAAGTGATAATGCAGCGAGTGATAGGTGGACATGGGCCGATACCTTTCACGAGGGTCGAGTCTGAAACCGTCAATATAGGTGATCGCGGTCGAATCCGTGCCTGATCCCGCATGGGATCCAAGAGGGTAGCCGTGGGTCGCGATAAGCGCACCCACGGATAGCGGTTCAACATGATGGGGCCGATCCTGGAGGGATCGCAGACGTGGGATTCTGCGACCGCGTTGCGGTCGAAAGCGTGTGGGGGACGTCCCGCGTTTCCGGGGGTGTTCGCTTCGCTCAAACCCCCGGCTACCTTCTTTGACCACTTCGTGGTCCGGTTGGAGCGTGATCCCGAATGGGATCGAAGAGGGTAGCCGTGGGTCGCGATCGCGCACCCACGGATATCGGTTCAACATGACACGTCGATCCTGGAGGGATCGCAGATGCAGGTTCTGCGACCGCGTTGCGGTCGAAAGCGTGTGGGGGACGTCCCGCGTTTCCGGGGGTGTTCGCTTCGCTCGACCCCCGGCTACCCTCTTGGACCACTTCGTGGTCCGGTGCGCGGAGTTCAAATCCCTCCGCAGTTTGTGTGACGGCCTGAGTGGCCTCAGAGGGGAGGCGTTGCCATGCCATCCCTGTTTTTCTTGGTTGAAACAAAGCCTTCCTCTACGCCTGTGATTTCCTGCGACTGGTTGGCACCGACCATCTTGGCCTATAATCGCCTTCGCCTCTGAAAATGCGACACATTTCCCGCCTCCCACTTAAACGGAACCCATGCGCCACCTCTTTCCTCCCAAACACTTGAGTTTTATTGCCACCCTTTCCGCGTTGGTCCTCGCTGGGTTGATGCTGGCCAGCCCCGCAACCGGTGAGGAAGCGTTTCGCCCACCGGCGGTTCCGTTGGTCGCCTGCGATCCTTACTTCAGTATCTGGTCACAAACCGACCTACTGCATGGTTCGACCACGACCCACTGGACCGGAAAACCGCATTCGCTCACGGCGATGCTTCGTGTCGATGGCAAAACCTATCGGATGATGGGAGCCGAGCCAGATACGGCGACGCCCATGGATCAGACATCGGTAACCGTGTTGCCGACTCGCACGATCTATACCTTCACCAGCAACGAAGTGCAGGCGACGTTGACGTTCCTGACGCCCGCGCTGCCCGCCGATTTGATGATCCTCAGCCGGCCGACCACCTATGTCAGCTGTGAAGTGGTGTCGTGTGATGCGAACAAGCACGCGGTCGCGTTTTACTTGGACGCTGGGGGTGAGTTGGCGTCCAACACGCGGCAGCAGCGAGTCGCAGGCACCAAGGAATCGTTTTCCAATGCGGAAGCGTTGAAAATCGGAACCGTGTCGCAGCATGTCCTCGGCAAATCGGGCGACGATCTGCGCATCGATTGGGGATACCTTTACCTCGCCACGCCAAGGGACGCCGATGGCGTGATGGCACTGGGTAACCCACAATCTCTGAGACAATCGTTTGTAGAGAGTGGATCGAAGTCTGTTGGCGATTCCTCCGCTCGCTTTCCGGCCGAAGCCGGACAAGTCGCTGCAGCGACCGCGATCGAAATCGGACAAGTTGGCAGCGAGCCCGTCTCGACCTACGTGCTGCTTGCCTATGATGACTTGTACTCGATCGAATACATGAAAGCGAAACTGCGACCCTATTGGCGCAAGGATGGCTGGGAAGCGGCCGATTTGATTGAAGCGGCGATCGACCAATACGATTCGCTGGTCAGCCGGTGCGAACAATTCGACGCCGAAATGATGGCGGACTTGATCGAACAAGGAGGCAAGCCCTACGCAGAAATTGCCGCGTTGGCTTACCGGCAATGTTTCGCAGCGGGCAAGTTTGTTGCGGACGCCAACGGCCAGCCGCTTCAGTTTTGCAAAGAGAACCACTCCAACGGCTGCATCGCGACGTCGGACGTCTTCTACCCCATGGCGCCCCAGTTCCTCTTGCTTGGGCCCACGCTCACCAAGTCGGTGTTGGTCCCCTTCATGGAATACGCCGCATCAGACCGATGGAAATTCCCCTTTGCACCCCATGACCTTGGAACATATCCCAAAGCAAACGGCCAACGCTATGGTGGTGGCGAGACGTCGGAAGAAAACCAAATGCCGGTGGAAGAAAGCGGCAACATGTTGGTGTTGTTCGGTGCATTGGCCAAAATGGAAGGCCATGCCGATTTCGCCGGTAACTATTGGGAACAATTGAGTCAATGGGCCGACTACTTGCAGCAGAAAGGCTTTGATCCCGAGAACCAACTTTGTACCGATGACTTTGCCGGGCACATGGCGCACAACGTGAACTTGAGTGCCAAAGCGATCTGCGGATTGGGCGCCTACGCCATGCTGTGCGAGATGCGAGGGCTTGATGACGAGGCGGAAACGTACCGATCGCTTGCAAAGCAGTTTGCGGCGAAGTGGGTCAAGACGGCAAATGATGGCGATCACTATCGATTGGCCTTCGATCAAACCGGAACGTGGAGTCAGAAGTACAACTTGGTGTGGGACCAGATCTTGGATCTTGGTTTGTTTCCAAGGCAAGTCGTTGAAACGGAGATGGCCTTCTATCGTTCCATCCAAAATGAGTACGGCTTACCGCTGGACAATCGATCCGATTACACGAAATTGGACTGGGTGCTTTGGACGGCGACCTTGACGAACGATCGCGACGACTTTGAAGCGATCGTCGCGCCAGTACACAAGTTCTTGAACGTGACGCCTGACCGATCGCCGATGACCGATTGGTACTTCACGTCGACCGCAAAGAAGCGGGGATTCACCGCGCGGCCGGTTGTCGGTGGGGTGTTCCTGCGGATGCTGTACGACGAATCAACGTGGTCCAAGTATGCTTCGATGGATCAAACTCAGGCCTCTCGCTGGGCACCGATGCCCATGCCGCCCAAGGTCAAGACGCTTCTCGGGACCAGCAAGGGTGACGAAGTGATCTGGAGTTACACGACCGAGCACCCCCCCGGCGATTGGTTCGCAACCGACTTTGCCTCCGAATCATGGAAGTCCGGACAAGGAGGCTTTGGTACCGAGGGGACTCCGAACGCGTCGATCGGGACGCGTTGGGACGGTTCGGACATCTGGGTGCGTCGCAGCTTTGAGCTGGGTTCGGCCGTACCGGATCGTGTTGGGCTGAGGATTTTCTACGACGAGGACTCCGAGGTCTACATCAATGGAACTCAAGTGGCCCTGCTGAGCGGGTACACCACGGATTATGATTTCGTCGAAATCCCCGCCTCGTCGCTCCGCCAGGGGCGAAACGTGATCGCGATCCATTGCCACCAAACCCGCGGAGGGCAGTTCATCGACTGCGGCATCGACGCCCTCGTACCCGTAGAGTAGGCGAGGCGCTGGAGTTCAGGCTTTAGCCGCTTCCAACACACACCGCCATCGCCTAAAGGCTACAACTCCAGCACACACCGCCATCGCCTAAAGGCTACAACTCCAGCACACACCGCCATCGCCTAAAGGCTACAACTCCAACACATCCCGTAATCGCCTAAAGGCTACAACTCCAGCACACACCGCCATCGCCTAAAGGCTACAACTCCAACACATCCCGTAATCGCCTAAAGGCTACAACTCCAGCACATCCCGTAATCGCCTGAAGGCTAAACTCCAACCTGCGCGACGACCTCCTTTGCCCGCGTTCGATTCATCCGCTGCCAAGAAATGTTTGGTTTGTAGCGATTTATTGGATAAAGTAGACGGGGAAGCGAGGGTTAGCTGAACCGTCGTTGGCTTGCGGTGCGTAAACTACACCGGTGGCCGTTCCTGGAGCTATCCTAAGAAGCACCCACCTGACATCCCGCATAGTGCGCTTTTTTCGCACGATCCCCCTGTTTCTGGCAAACCCTATCGAGAGCCGAAAGTGATCGGAATGAAACGAATCCCATTAGCTGCTGCCCTGTTTTTTACCGTGGTGGCGGCGTCCACCTCCTCGAGCTACGGCGAGCTGCCGACCTTTGACAAAGTATCCGAAGGTTACACCCAAGTGCCTGTCTCGGACCAACAGAATCCGAAGGGGCTGTTCAACGTATGGAAAAAGGAAAGTGAAGCCCAATTGATCGGCGAGCTACCCAAGAGTTTTGCGGGCAAGAGCTATTTTTTGGCGTTAACCGTTGGCAGCGGTGATCAATTTGCGGGACTGCAATCGGGCGACTGGGTGATCCAGTGGCGGCGATACGGCGACCGCTTGGCGCTCATTTCGCCGAACCTCGCCATTCGGGCGACCGGCGATGCGGAATCCAAAGCGTCGGTAAAACGTTTATTCACAGATGAAGTCTTGTTGGATTTGCCCATTTTGGCGATGGGGCCAGCCGGTGGGCCGGTCATCGATTTGGACTCGTTGTTGGTCGGCAATGCGACCCGTTTCTTTGGTTCCTCGGTTCGAGTGACCAACTCTCGGATTACGAAGATTGACTCGGCGAAAGTGTTTCCGAACAACGTCGAGATTGCCTTTGAAATCGTCGGCGGCGGCGGAAAATTGCAAACCATCCACTACTCGTTTAGCGAGGTCCCCCAGGCGAAAGACGGGTTCAAGCCACGCGTTGCCGACGAGCGAGTTGGCTTCTTCACCACCTCGTTCTCGGACCTCAGCAAATACGAAGACGATGACACACGCGTCCGCTACATCAACCGGTGGAATCTGGAAAAACGCGATCCCAAACTCGCACTCAGTCCACCCAAGGAACCGATTCGATTCTATGTCGAACACACCGCGCCGGTTCGCTATCGACGTTGGATCAAGAACGGCGTCGACTATTGGAACAAAGCCTTTGAGAAAGTTGGTTTGGTCGATGCGATTGTGATCGAGTATCAAGATGCTCAAAGTGGCGTTCACATGGAAAAGGATCCTGAGGATGTCCGGTTTAACTTCATTCGTTGGCTCAATAATGACGTCGGCACCGCGATCGGTCCCAGTCGCGTCCATCCGGAAACGGGTGAGATCTTAGATGCCGACATCATCCTGACCGATGGTTGGATTCGACATTTCAATTTCAACTATCACGATTTGATGCCGAAGTTGGCGATGGAAGGCACGAGTCCTGAAACGTTAGCATGGCTGGCGAAACACCCCTCGTGGGACCCTCGAATCCGATTGGCTCCGCCGGAACAAGCCGCGGAACTGCAGATGCGTTACGCACGACAAGCTCAAACGCCGATGGCTGGCTACGTGATGGCCCAGGCCGACCCGTCGCTAATGGGCGACGACGAGTTTGATGGGTTGTTTGGTCAGATCAGCCAAAAAAATGGTCTTTGTATGGCCGCCAGTGGCAAGAACCTTGATCTCGCCATCGCAAGGATGAATTGGAGCCTAGCTTTGTTGGCCGACGAAGAAGTCGCGAAGGAGAAGAAGCAGAAGAAAAAGAAGAAGGACGAAGAGGCGGAGGTCAAGCAGCAAGGCGAAGCGAAAGACAAAGCTGCCGATGCGGAAGCCAAGGAAGAAGACGTTGCCAAAGACGACGACGCGAAGCCAGCCGAGGAGCCAGCCGAAGACAAAGACGAATCGGAACAACCCGAGAAGGTGGCCGAAGGCGAATTGCTCGACGGGATGCCGGAATGGTTCGTTGGTCCATTGTTGTCCGATTTGGTGGCTCACGAAGTGGGGCATACGCTCGGACTACGCCACAACTTCAAAGCGTCTGCCCTGATGACACTTGCGGAGATTAACAGCGAAGAAGTGAAAGGCAAGAAGACCTTTGCCTCTTCGGTGATGGATTACTCGCCGATCAATTACCGATACGAAGCGGGTGAGGTGCAAGGCGATTACGCGATGATTGACATCGGCCCCTACGATTACTGGGCCATCGAGTACGGTTACACTTCGGACGACAAGAAGTTGGCTGATATTTTGAAACGATGTAGCGAACCTGAGTTGCAATACGCGACGGACGAAGACACCAGCGGTCCGGATCCGTTGGCACGACGTTACGACTTCGCAGCCGATCCGTTGGAGTATGCGAAGGAGCAAATGAAGCTGATCGATTTGTATCGCAGCCGCATCTTGGACAAGTTTGTCAAAGAGGGCGACAGTTGGGCCAAGGCGCGACGAGGCTATGAATTGACGCTTGGATTACAGACGCGAGCCGTCAGCATGATGGCGAATTGGATCGGCGGAGCCTTTGTCAATCGCGACAAGAAAGGGGATCCCGGCAATCGGCCCCCAGTCGAAGTGGTTCCTGCGGATCAGCAGCGAGATGCCTTGAAGTTTGTCATTGACACCACGTTCAATGACGACGCGTTCGGCTTGACTCCCGAATTGCTCGAACGAATGAGTGTCGATAAGTGGCTCGACGGTGGCGCGCGTTCTTCGATGGGCAGCGAGGCGACTTGGCCCATCCATGATCGGATTTTGGGTGCTCAAGCCTCTGCGTTGACGTTGTTGATGAATCCAACCACGCTACGACGTGTTTACGACAATGAATTGCGTTTGCCAGAGGATCAAGACGCATTGACGCTGCCCGAGTTGTTGGACACCGTTGGCACGGCCGTTTGGACCGAATTGGATGGTGAGTGCCCCGAGGGCCGTAACGACCGCCAACCGATGATCAGTTCGCTGCGTCGCAACTTGCAACGCGAGCACCTGCAACGGTTGGTCGATTTGGTCTTAGAAGATTCGGCTGGCACGGCGGCGTACAAACCGATCAGTAACTTGGCTCGGATGGAACTGAAAGACCTTCGCACGAAGATCGACGGCATGGTCAAAAAGTGTGGCGGTAAAATGGACGCCTATTCGCGAGCCCATTTATCGGAAGCCTCCGAGCGAATCGCCCGTGCCCTCGAAGCGGGGTACACCTACAACGGCGGGGCACAAGGCGGTGTTCCGATCTTGATGTTGTTTGGCGAAGAAGGCAAAGAGGCGATTCGCCAATAGCGACAGCATGCGTTCGAAAAACCGGGGCGAGATCGCCCCGGTTTTTTTATGCAAAGAGGTGTCAACACGACGTGGTAAATAGTGGACGCTCAACATCCTGGCTCCCCTCGCCCCGCGCGAGCGGGGAGAGGGGTCGGGGGTCGGGGGGTTTGCTCTAGGGAGAGAAGCTTCATCGTGCCGAGAACCGCAGATGACCGAACCAAACGAACCACCCCGCAGCGTTCCCGAAGAAATCGCATTTGCTCGCCAACAGCGACAACAAGCGAATGAGTTTTCGCAAAACGTTTGGGAACTGGTCCGTGCCCGCCGCATCCGGGGTGAAAAGTTCCGACGTGAACATCCGGTCGGTCCCTACACTCTCGATTTCGTCTGCTTGGACTTGAAACTTGCAATCGAAATCGACGGCAAAGATCACTTCACCGAGCAAGGCAAGCAGCATGATGAACGTCGAGACGCTTACCTTCGAGCATTAGGGTTTGAAGTCATACGGATTAACGGATTCCGTGTGACACAAGACCGCCTCGGGGTGAGAAACGAAATCGAACAAGCCATCCGTCATCGCCGCGAGCAACAAGCGTGAGCCCCCTCATCCCCAGCCCTTCTCCCCCGCGCCGCGGGGGAGAAGGGAGCCAGGTTTCAATGCTTCCTACGCGACTCGTAGACCAAAGACGCTCTACATCTTGGCTAACCGCAGACGCTCTACATCCTGGCTATCCGCAAAGGCTCCCCTCGCCCCGCGTGAGCGGGGAGAGGGATCGGGGGTGAGGGGCCTTGCGCCGTGCCAGATTGATCGCTGCTTATTGGATGTGCGTCTGCTGAGCCCCCTCATCCCCAGCCCTTCTCCCCCGCGCCGCGGGGGAGAAGGGAGCCAGGCTTCAATGATTCCTACACGACTTCGTAGACCAAAGACGCTCTACATCTTGGCTAACCGCAGACGCTCTACATCCTGACTATCCGCAAAGGCTCCCCTCGCCCTGCGTGAGCGGGGAGAGGGGTCGGGGGTGAGGGGCCCTTGCGTCGTGCCAGATTGATCGCTTCTTATTGGATGTGAGCGTCTGGTGAGCCCCCTCATCCCCAGCCCTTCTCCCCCCGCGGCGCGGGGGGAGAAGGGAGCCAGGCTTCAATGCTTCCTACGCGACTCGTAGACCAAAGACGCTCTACATCTTGGCTAACCGCAGAGGCTCAACATCCTGGCTATCCGCAAAGGCTCCCCTCGCCCCGCGTGAGCGGGGAGAGGGGTCGGGGGTGAGGGGCCTTGCGCCGTGCCAGATTGATCGCTGCTTATTGGATGTGAGCGTCTGGTGAGCCCCCTCATCCCCAGCCCTTCTCCCCCCGCGGCGCGGGGGAGAAGGGAGCCAGGTTTCAATGATTCCTACGCGACTCGTAGACCAAAGACGCTCTACATCTTGGCTAACCGCAGAGGCTCTACATCCTGACTATCCGCAGAGGCTCTACAGTCGGGCGAAGCGCGCGCTGCAACAAACGTAGGCCTGCGCCGAACCGCAGCACCCCCATGACGGGAGGATGGTTATGATAGGATGAGGACCACGTGTGTCCTATCATGGGTATCCCTCCCTCATCAAATGATCTGCGGCGGACCGTCGTGGATCAGACCTACCACAATCCAAGCAAGGAAACCGAGATGCCTCAACCGAAGTCCTCTGCAAACTCCTCCTCAGCCACTTCCCCATCGTCCCGCCGCCAATTCCTGAAACAAGGCAGCGCCGTCGCGGCCGGTGTCTCGCTTGCCTACCACAACATCCCCGCCGTGCACGCGGCCGAAGATAATACGATTCGGCTTTCGTTGATCGGATGTGGGAACCGAGGAACCGGCGCCGTCAGCAACGCGTTGGGAACCAGCGACCAAGGGCCGATCAAGCTTCATGCCATGGCCGATTTGGACTTAGACAACATTAACCGTCGCATCGATCTGTTGGGGAAAAAGCATGGCGAGCAGGTGGACGTCGCCGAGGATCGCAAGTTCATTGGATTCGAATCTTACAAGCAAGCGGTCGACGTGTTGCGACCCGGTGATATCGCGATGTGCACCACGCGAGCCTACATCCGACCGAAGCATGTCGAGTATGCGATCAGCAAGGGGATCAACGTCTTTATGGAGAAACCGTTTTCGCCCGACCCAATGGGGCTGAAGCGGTTGCTACGTGCTGGGGAAGAAGCCGACCGAAAGGGGCTGAAGATCGCTGCCGGTTTGCAGTGCCGACACTCACCCGCGCGAGCCGCCTTGATCGACAAGATCCACAGCGGCGTGATGGGCGACTTGTCGTACATTCGAGCCAATCGATTGACCGGCCGCAGATGGCTCGGAAACCAAGGCGCACAATCGAATGATTTCAAACAGCAATTGAAGTTTGGCAAGACGGCCTTGCTGTGGGTTGGATCGGGACACATGGTCGACAATTTGATTCACCAGATCGATGAATGTTGTTGGTTGATGGACGATTGGCCGGTTTCGTGTCACGGGATGGGCGGACGCGAAGTGGGTAGCGACGACCATGGTCAAAACATCGACACCTATTCGATGGAGTTCACGTTCCCCAGCGGCAAGAAAGCGTTTTGTGGTTTCCGTCGTGCTCTCAAAGGGTACAGCGAGTTTGCAACCTATGTGCATTGTGACAAGAAGGCAGGTCAGTTTTCGGGGAACGTGCACCAAGCGACCGTGCACATGTTCAAAGACCATCATATCGATAAGGACAACATCGAATGGTCACCGACGCCCGATGCAAGCTCACCATGGGATTACGAGTGGATCGACTTTGTCAACAGCATCCGCAACGACAAGCCGCACAATGAATGCAAGCGAGCGGTCTATGCGGACTATGCATCGTTGATGGGCCGGGCAGCGGCACACACCAACAAGATCGTCACCTGGGATGAGATCACGAACTCCGAATTCCAATTCTGCAGCTACCTGGACGACTTGACCGACGACAGTCCCCCACCGGTCACGGCCAACGAAGAAGGCTACTTCCCGGCCCCGCACGCCGGATTGTGGAAAGAGGTCTGACCCGGCGGAAGAAGAGAGTGCATCGCTGGAGTTCAGGCTTCAGCCGCCCGGAATGGGGAAATCCACACGAAGATCGCCTAAAGGCTAAACTCCAACATGTGCTGGAGTTCAGGCTTCAGCCCCCGGTTGGAACGCGGTCGTTGAGGAATTCGATATTTCCTGTGACGACATCGTACATCGCACCGACAACCAACAATCGCCCTTCATCGACCGCGCGGCGAATTCCTTCGCTGCGGTCGAGGATGGCGTTGACCGTATGATGTACGTTGCGTTCCGCCACTTCGTCAATGAGCTTCTTGGTTTGCTGCTCATCCTTTTGCTTGGGGATCCAGCACTTCTCGCGATCCAAACAGGGTTCAATTTCCGAAATGATCGCATGCAGATGCGAACACCCGGTCGCTTGCTCGGTGTCTTGGTCGGAACAAAGCAGTTCGACCGCGGACGTCACGGCGCCGCATCGTGTATGGCCGAGAACCAAAATCAACTTGGCACCGGCAACGGTGGCGCCATATTCAATGCTTCCGAGTGACTTGGTTCCGATCACATTGCCGGCGACGCGAACGCTGAAGATGTCGCCGAGTCCAAGGTCAAAAACCAATTCCGCAGGGACTCGAGAATCGATGCAACTGAGGATCACAGCCAATGGGTTCTGACCCTCTTTGGTTGCTTCAAGTTGGCGCCCGAAGTCCCGCGTCAAACGCTGACCCGTCCGGAATCGACGATTGCCTTCTCGAAGGAACGCAAGCACCTGCTCCGGGGTGACCCGATCTTGCAATTCACGCGTCGAGTAATCCGCGAACTGGATTTCGTCATGCAGTTGGTACTTGCTGCGAAAACCCTTCAAGCTCACCTTCACACCGTGCACGGCTGCGGTCTTGTCTTTGAAATCACGAATCAAACTGAGAACATCGGGGTCAATGTAGTCGGTGTCGGTTGCGTCGATCAGAACATGGCTGTCGCGGGGGGCTTCCATGAACACTTTGTCGAGTGCCGCACGATTGAGGAAACTGACTTGATGAGCCAGTTCGATATGCATGATATCGCCGCCAACATGCGTTTCGACGATCCGACGGATGGGCCGCCGCAGATTGCTGTTGAGAATAAACAGCAAACTGATGGCGAGACCAATCAAGATTCCGCTCAACAAATCGGTAAAGACAATCGCCAGCACGGTGACAATAAACGGGATGAACTGGTAGCGTCCTTCGTTCCACATTTGACGAAACAGCGTTGGACTGGCCAACTTGAATCCGGTTGCCAACAAGATCGCTGCGAGAGCCGAGATCGGAATCATGTTCATGTAGGTAGGAAACAACACAACCGCAACAGCCAACAGGACACCGTGAAAGACGGCGGACATTTTGGTCTTCGCACCGACATTCACATTGACACTGCTGCGAATGATCACCGATGTCATTGGCAATCCACCGACAAACCCTGCGACCACATTGCCAATTCCTTGCGCGACCAGCTCGCGACTGGGCTTCGAATCGCGTCGTTGGGGATCAAGTTTGTCGACCGCTTCGAGATTCAACAACGTTTCGAGCGAGGCAACAATCGCAATGGTTGCGCCACCGATGTAGACCGCCGGATTCAAGACCGCTGAGAAATCAGGATACCTCAAGAAACCTGCCAACTCCGACGCACTTTCGGCAACCGGGATCTGCACCAAATGCTTGACGCCGATCACCCACGGCCCACCGATCTTGTGAAACAGGAAATTCAGCGCAACACCGAGTAGGACGACGACCAGTGGCCCCGGCACGATCGACTGTTTCAGCGGTTTGCAGCGATCCCAAAACAACAACAACGCAAGCGACAACAGTCCGATGACCAAAGCACCGACATGGATATCGCCCAACATGCTTGCAAACTCTGTGAACGTATTTTCGTTATCAAGCTGGGAAAAAGCCAAATCACCCTCGGGGTCCGCGTCGTGTCCAACCAAGTGAGGGATTTGCTTCAAGATCAAGATCACGCCAATTGCCGCAAGCAACCCTTTGATCACGCTTGAGGGGAAGAATGCCGAAAGGGCACCTGCACGAACAAGACCAAGGCCGATCTGCATCAAGCCGCCGATCACGACAGCCAACAAAAAGGCCTCGAAGGAACCAAGGATCGCAATCTGAGCTGCAACGATCGCCGTGAGCCCCGCAGCCGGTCCGCTCACACTGGTGTGCGATCCACTGAGGCTGCCGACAACGATGCCCCCGATGATCCCCGACAACAGGCCCGAAAACAGGGGCGCACCCGAAGCGAGCGCAATGCCTAAACAGAGTGGCAGCGCGACGAGAAAAACCACTCCACCGGAAACGAGGTCACGAGGCAGCGTCGCAGCTGCGAAAAGCGAGGGCCTTTGATCGGTCAAAGCGGTCAATCCTTGAAGAGCTAGGAAGCGGATAGCATGCCGAGGCACTAAGATAGAGAAGCCGTCAGAAGAGTCAACTCGCGTATTCTACACATCGAGTGACGAATGCCCGAAAAAGATGCATCAAAACCGCTACTGAATCTGCAGTTTTAAAGGCAAGTCCCACTGTTTCTGCTCGGAAGTGTAGTACAAATAGGCCCGCGAAGCCGGGCCGGTGTACGAACCGGGGATCTCGGCCGTCACATCGAACCGAATCGACTTGGTTTCGTTTGGCTTCATCATCCGCCAATACAAGACCACCTCGCGACCCCGTAGCTCGTAGTAGTCAAACTGCCCCGCTGCGTTGAGCTCGTCGAGGTGTGCCGTGCGCGGCTCCAAGCCTGCCGGCACACCAAGGATCGCGACCGTCATAGGCAGTCCTTCGCCGGTCAGATTGACCAATTCCGCTTCCATGCTCAACGTTTGCCCCGCTGCGATGCGGTCCACATCCTGGGATTCCTTGCTCAACCGAGTTGTCAAATGCAGGGGGCAAGCATCCTCGCTGCTCGGCGTGGACACGTGGTAAGACACGTCGATGCTGTACGAGAGTGCGTTCCCGTTGTCAGCGACCAAGGTGACTGGCACCGGTCGCCTGGGTTTCGAAGAACGGACGTCGGTGCCATGGCCCACGATCTTGCCAAGACCCACAATTTCAACCGCTGCACCACTTGTCTGATCCGGAATCGCCGCTCGCCCGATGACGTGGCCATCCATCATCACCTTCAATTCGCCACCGCCCAAATGCGTTGGTGTCTGGTTGCCGGCTGCAACCAAAGCCTTCAAAGCGAGCACCGTCGCCTGGGTCGACCCGAAACCTCCGTCGCCGGTTCGATGGTCGCGGATCCAGCCGACTGCCGCTTGAACCCGTTCGCCAAAACCAGAATGCTTCGCCCATGCGATGACGGCGATCGCGGTGGATTCCATGGTCAGCGACAATCCGCGACTGGAAACGACCGTTGTTTGACCTTGCAAGCTTCCGTCGGGGTTCTGTAGCGGCGTTAGTTTTTCAAGCAACACCTCCGCGTCGCGCGTTCGCTTGACGTTCATCAACGTTGCTGCGGACAATCCGATCAAATACGGATCATTCGATTGCTGAGCAAACTGGTTCAATTGATCCAGTTCCGATGCCAAATCACTTGCCGTGCGGTGCGGTTGCCCTGAGGCAACATCCGCCTCGCTGATCGCCCACAACACGTACGCGTTGACGATCGGTTGCTGGACCGACCACTCATGCAAGTGGCGGGGGTTGCGTTTGAATCCGCCTGCGCCATCACGCCGCCCCATCAACCACGTTCGCGTTCGGGCGACCATTTCTTCGCTAACCTCCATGACTTTGGCCATGTCGGCGAATTGCATCAAACCGAAAGCGGACAACGCTTCATGTCCGGGGTCATCACCAAACCATTCGTAGCCGCGCTGGGCGCATTCGAATTGGGTCAACTTTTCATAGCCACGGTCGAGCATCCCCATCGCCCGGCGCGAGACCTCGGCGTTAACCGATTCACTTTCTTGCATGTACCGCAACACCATCGTGTTGGGATAATTCGTCGCCGACGCTTGTTCAAAACAACCATGGGGTTCACGCAGCAGACTGTCGATCCCCGAGATCACTTCTGCAACCGGCGAGGGATAAGCTCGCACGGTCACCGACAACGACCCCGCCACGATCTCGTCCGGAAGAGGAAGAAGCACGGTCGTCCGTCCGTCAAGTCTTCCCGCAAAGGACTGGGTCTGAGGATACCCCGAGGGCGAAACATGGACCGTACGGCGAATCGAATCCGAAACCGCATCACCCGCTGCACGAATTTCGATGGCAGCGTCTTGTGCCGCGGCGTCGTTGGCGACATGCAGCGAAAAGACCTCGCGTTTTCGCTCGCTTGCCAAAAGCGAAACGGTACGATCCTCCATTGCTTCGTCACTTCGCTGCAGCACGGAGTCGGACTTCAGCGACAACGTGACTTCGGTTGGGGAATCGGTTGCATTGATCAACGCAACCGGCAAATCAATACGATCGCCCGCCGTCACTTCGAGCGGCATCTTTGGCTCGACTTGGAACGGAAGCCGCGATTGAATCTCACCGCGGAGCGAACCGATCCGACCACCGCTGGCATGGGCGTCAACGCTGACACGGAAGGTCGTTACCGAATCCGACAAGTCGAATCGCATCGTCGCTCGACCTTCCGAATCGGTGATCAAGAGCGGGTTCCAATAGAGTGTTTCCGTAAAATCGTTTCTCGCGGCCTCGCGATCCGATGGATGCTGATGGGCATATTGCCGAACGGGAAAACGAAGTTCGTCGATGAGTTGATCCGCCATCGCTTCGGCGTCGATCCCGCGAGCGGCCAGCAGCTTTTCCAGATCGGCTTGGGTCAAGGATCGAGCAGGCAAATCTTGCGTTGCCGTCCGCAGCAAACGTTTGCCCTGATCGTCGAACTCGCCAAACTCGTCGAGCGACAAGACGCGGTCCTGTCCCGTGTTTGGTCCCGGTTCAATCGCTTCGGGCCCCAAAGATTCGGGATCCAACGCCTCGGGCCGCTCGATCGCTGCATTGGTGACCGCACCGGATCGCTCGGGCATCGCCATTTCCGCGTCCGAAGCCATTTCGACCGTCGAATTAACCGGTGCGCCACAGCCATAGATCACCAACGACGTTGCGGCAACGAGCATCCAAGACGCCATCTCCCATCGCCGCCGACGGCGCATTCGAATCGCAATCGTGATCAACCAAATCACGAAGATCGCCGACAGGAGCAATCGAGTTTGCAGCACCAAAGCTCGCCATGCGGAGGCCACCGTCTCGCGATATTTCGACCACTCGTAGGCATGCTCGTTGCTGCTCTGAAACGTCTGCGTTTGTCTCGCCGATTCGGGGCCGTCGAGCTGAAGCAGACGAACAAGTTGCTCACGAAAATCGACGTTTGGCACGTTTCCGGTGCCGCTGACAAAACGCCGCCATCCCTGAGTACCGAGCAACAGATCGACAGCCTCCGCCGCTTCGGGCAAATCGGCCAAATAGAAATTAGCATGTTCCAAATCTTCTGGTTTTTGAACCTCGCTCGTCAGCAGGAAATGAGTCCGCATGCTTGGCTGCTCGGCCTCGCTCAAACTCAAAGATGCATCATCGACCACCGCGACTCCCAGCATCGCCGCGGTCGGTTCCCCCGTTTCGTCACGCACCTCGAGATTCAATCGAAGCGGTTCGCCAGGGGATCGCTGCAGCGGCAACGACTCCTCCGCGATCACGACGTGCAACTGCTCCGTTTGCCGGCGGAACACCAATCGTTCGACGAGCGGAACCGCCGGCTTTCTTGCCGAATCAAGCACCGTCACTCGAATCACGCCTGAGGCATTCTTGCGGATCGGCAGCGTGATTGATGGGGTGGCTGGATGCAGTTCGAGCGATCTTTCACCCACCAATTGGCCGCGGCACACGGCACGAACGACGACTGGTCTTGGCTGATCCGAGCGAATCGTCATGGTGATCGGCTCGTCGGCGCCAAAAACGCCGACACCGGTATCGAGGACCGGCAAGTCTTTCGCCACGACCGGCAACTTCGGCGAGTTGGTGATATCGACGGGGGCCGTCACTTTCAAGGAATACCGCTCGCCACGCTGCGGTACAAACTGAAAACGCCCCATCCCGTCCCGTTCCGTTTCAATCTCCGTGACACGTTGGCCGTCGCGTGTTTGGATCTCACCCGCCAAATGGATCGGCTTACCAAGTGCATTGCGAGCAACGAAGTAAACACGGTTTTGCAAGCCGCCGACCAGGTAGCCGCCCTCAGGATAAAACTCCACAGCCACCAACCCCGTTTGTATCGGAATCGTCTTGGTTCTCGTTTCTTGAGTTCCTCCGTCATCGATCGAAACCGACAATTGACCCTTGCCCTGATTGAGGTGCGTCGGTAACGGGAACGAAATCGAACAAGTTCCCTGATCCGTCATCGTTGTCGTTTGGGAATGGATCACGCGGTCATCCACGGTTGCGGTGACACGAACCGTACCACCGGCAACGGGGCCACCTTCGGCTCGCTCGGCGATCAAATCCGCATTCACCATTTCGCCCGCCCCATAACTGCGACGGTCAAATTCGAGCTGCGTTTTAAAACGGGGAACGCGATAGGCTCGGACTTGGAATTCACACCGTTCCTCGGGAAAGAACCCATCAAGGCTCTTTGCAACCAACGTGTAGGGCCCACCCGGCGCCGTCGAAGGAATCGACAAAGCTCCATTGCCGACACCCCCGTCCGTAACACCTTCGGTTGCCAAACCGGCGACCATCGAACCGCTGGGGTCGATGATTTCATAGCGAATCGGCACATCGACTTTGGCTCGAAACGATTTCCGTTCCAAGGTCAACGATCGAAAAAAGACCGTTTCGCCGGGCCGGTAAACCGGCCGGTCGGTTGTTATATAGGTCAAACATCGTGTCGGCTCGAGCGGCACTTCGATCGTCGACGGCGTCACGTTCGCGACGCCAGACGACGCCGTCACCGTCAACTTCGCTTCTTCGGGAATCACCAATTCCGGCGGCAGCACAATTCGGCCTGCCCCCGTTTGATCCGTTTCCGCACGGCCCGCAAACAGGACGGTTCCACGAGCCAGTACCGAAAACGACAAAGAAGCGGGGGTCACCGCAAAACCACCGATCGACGATCCGCGAGCGTCGAGTTTCGTCGTCAAAATCTCGAATTGGTTATCGACACTCACGTCTTTGGACGGCGCAACGTTTGCTTCGATCCGAACGGCCGCAACAGGATTTTCTGGAACGCGTCGAAGGTACGAAGCTCCCAAAACCATCATCCCAATCGATGCGGCAAGGGCAGCCGCAACGGTCGGGCCGATCCAAACACCCTTGGGCGACTTGCCCGTCACGACCTCACCAGCGACTTCGTCGGGTGGCAACGTGGCGGCGACAACGGGACCGGGCGCCTTGGCCGCATCGGCAATCTTGCTGGCCAGCCTCAACGTCTCGGCCCAAGCGGAGGCGACTTCGGGGTCGCTCGCGATTTGCCCACGAAGCTCGTTTGCTTCCTCGGGGTCGAGTAAGTCGTAGTGCAGCTCGAGCAGCGTCTGGCGAAGTTCGTTTGGACGAGAAGGTTGTTTTGGATTCATGATCGTCCTCCCACAGCTTCGCGGAGGGTTCGGATCGCCGTGCGCATCCGTGTTTTGACGGTCCCCAGCGGTAACGACATCGCTTCGGCAATCTGTTCGTAGGTCAGCGAGCCGTTCTGTCTCAGCAAAAAGACCTCGCGTTCCTCCGATCGAAGCTTCATCACCTGCCGTTGCAGTTGCTGAAGTTCTTCGTCCCGGATGGCCCCCGTTTCGGGCGATTCCGCTGTTGATACCATGAGGTTGTCCCCTGAAAATGGATCCGACAACGATTGCCGCCGCCGGTTCCAGGCGGCCTTGCGACAATCGCGGCCAGTGTTCAGTGCGATGCGAAAGACCCAAGCACGCAGGTTGCTGATCTGGTCAATTTGTTGACGATTCCGCCAACACTTCAAGAACGTTTCCTGCAAGGCATCGCGAGCATCTTCCCGGTTGCCCACCAAATAGAACAACGTCCCCAGAATTTCGCCCTGCGCATCGTCAAACAGCGTCTCCAGCCGATGGCGGAGTCGCGATTCGGTTGCATCGGACGTTTCGGGCCGAGGTTCCATGGGTCTACGGGTAAGACGAATCAGCAGGGAGGTTGGATTTCGGAAGTCTTCATGTGAGTCAGGTTTTCAAGCATTTCCCAAGAATAGCAGCTCATCCTACACTCCGACGATCGGGTACAGGGGTCAGGAGGTGTTACTGTCCGTCGCGTCAGCCATTGATCGATGCGACATCGACGCAGCGAACGGTGAAGCTCCGTTTGGTCGAATTAGAAAAGGCGAACAAGCAATTAAAGGCGGCGACCAGCGACCGAAACGAAGCCATGATTCGGCAAAGCACGCAACAGACCGCGATGTTGATGTTGCGAGACGCCGAGGAAAACATGAAGCAGTTGGATCAAGCAATGAATGCCGTTGCGCCGGAGGTCGAAGAGCGAGCTTCGGAATAAAAGGCTGTTGTCGTTGGGAACATTACCACGAGGCGGTTGGATTCCAAAGCCCCGCCAACTGCACTCTGAAAGCGTTCTCGGAGTCATCGCCGCGAACAACAAGCGTAAGCCCCCTCATCCCCAGCCCTTCTCCCCCGCGGCGCGGGGGAGAAGGGAGCCCAACTTCAAGGCTTCCTAAACGACTCAGTAGACCGCAGACCATCACCATCCTGGCTAACCGCACAGGCTCTACCATCCTGGCTCCCCTCGCCCCGCGCAAGCGGAGACGCGAGCACAATCCGATCGGTGTCTGCATCAGTTGCTAAACCGCAAAGGCTCTACCACCCTGGCTCCCCTCGCCCCGCGCAAGCGGGGAGAGGGGTCGGGGGTGAGGGGCTTTCACCGTGCCAGGTTGCTCGCACCTTATTGGACGTGTGCGTCTGCTGAGCCCCCTCATCCCCAGCCCTTCTCCCCCCGCGGCGCGGGGAGAAGGGAGCCCAACTTCATTGCTTACGACACGACTTAGTAGACCGCAGACGATCAACACCCTGGCTAAACCGCAGAGGCTCAACCACCCTGGCTCCCCTCGCCCCGCGCAAGCGGGGAGAGGGGTCGGGGGTGAGGGGCTTCTTCGAACCGAGAAGCGCATCGGCGATTTCAGCGAGTTCGAGTCGCGCGATCATTCAAATGCCGCTGGCACCTCCGGCAGATCGGCGGTCAATTCCAAGGGGATCCGTCGCCCCGCAGCGGTGTAATCGAAAGGCACAAAACCAACTTGGAATGCGGGCGAATCCGCCTTCAAATGAAAGTCGCCATTGGCGGGATCGACAAAGCCCGGATCCGCGATCTGTGAGTGAGTGTCTTGGTCGCGTTCTTGTTGCCACTGATGAAGGGTCAAGCCATCGGCAAACCGAATCGGACGCCCCCCATTCCAATACAAATTGTGATCGCAGCGAAAGTGGTTGTCAGACCAGTTGCTTCCGAGCAAGGGGCTTTCCTTGGTCCAGTAGACCAGGTTGCGCTCGAACGTGAACGAGGTGTGGTCTTCGCTTCGCGTACGTTGCAGTTGATGCTGGCCGCCCTCCGCAAAAATATTGTTCTCGATGCGATTCTCTTTCCCGTAATGCTGGTGGAATCCACCTCGAGAACAACGATAGACCAGGTTGTTGCGCATCGTGACGCCGGTGGATCCCTCATCGGTGTACAATCCCCAACCGCCATAGTCATACGAGATCACATCGTGGAAGTGGTTGTCTTGGATCGAGGTGCCGGGTGAAATCCCGAGTGTGTAGATGCATCCCATATCACTCAGAACACCCTGCCCGATGTCGAAAGCATGATTGGAGGCCACTTCGTTGTGGTGGGCACGGCTTTGGCCATAGCCCCACACCCAGCCGAGCGAAAACGCTGAGTAGTAGAGGTCAAAAACGTCGTTGTGGCGAATTGCGTTGTGCGGCGAATGACCTACCCAGACACCGATACCGGCTGAGTGCAACCGCCCCGCATGAGCGATCAAGCAATCTTCGATGGTGTGATGGGAAACCAAGGCTTCGTCATCGTTCGGGGCGGCGAGTGTGTTGCCCCACACGGTCGGCAAACTGCTGCCAATCTTGATTCCACCCGCCCCCAAATCGACCAGTTCGCAGGCCGTGACTCGGTTGTGCTGGCATCCAGGTCCAAATCCCATCGCATATTCACCAACATGGCGAACGGCACAGTGGTCAAAATCGATGTACCGAGCCCCCATGGCCGCGATCGCCGCGCCCAGATTGATTTCCGCTTGCGGGAACGACTGACCGGTCGGGGGTGTCGACCAATTGGCATGGGCGAACGTCAGGCCACGGAAGCCAAGGTGTTGCACCCATTCACGCCGAGCAACCTCGCCACGAAGCAGCAACAAATTCTTGATTTTTGGCACGATCACCGTGGTGTTTTGAAGCGTTTCACCCCGACGCGGGATGTAGGTCAAGCGTCTTGTCGGGCGGTCGAAATACCACTGGCCCGGTTTGCGGAGTGCTTCCTTGACATTTTCGGCGAAATACCGATGCCCCTGCTTGAACTCGGCCCAAGAACTAAGCCCGGTGGTGTGCCCGCCAAGTCGTACCCGGTTGTGCGAATCATCCACCTCGGCGATCGGGATACGGGATGCCGTCCAGTGATGAAAGGCAACGATTTCCACATCCTGAAGGTTTTGCCAATTCGGGTTCAGTTCGCCAGCCGCAAAGCCAAACTGGTCGTGCCCTTTGCCAGCGGATTGATCGGAAGGTTCGAGTTTCTTCGAAATCTTATAGTAACCCTGCTCTGGCCATCGCGGTCGGAACCGACGCTGGTCATTCACAAACATTTGCGAGAAGCTCCACGCTCCCGGTTCAAGATCGGTGTACCACTCTCCTTGATCGTTCGTCCTCCATTGGCTGACCTTCACACCACCGCTGATCACAGGCCGAGCACCTTTGGCAGCTTGGTAGATCACGGGCGATTGCGGTGTCCCCGAATCCTCGGCGCTGAACGCCAAGGGTTCCTCCAGGAAATAGGTTCCCTCGGCGAGTTCGACGACGATCGGCGATTGCCGATTGGGCTGTTGCTGGCGAAGCGTCCGAACGCGCTGCTGGGCCGCAGCGAGCGATGCGAGGGGACCGTCGGACGCGGCTTGGTTGACCGTCGCAACGGTTCCTGACCAGGCATCGTTCCCAAAGGTTGCAACGTGGAAATCGGCGGCGTTTGCCGACCAGCCAAGCGAGAAGACATACAGGCAGCACACGAGCCGCGGGAAACAACGAAATCTCATCGGTGGGACTTTCTTAGCAAAGGTGGGACCGGCCAATACGCCAGTTGGATGCAGAACTTCATTCTACACGACCCAATGACTCGCTGCCATTTGCTGCCTGCGTCGCGGCCATAGCTCATCACCCAAGCGACTTGTCGACAAGAGAAGACCCGCAGCCGCGACGCTTCTCGGTGATCCCGCGTTGGATCCTGCACCGACCGCGGAGCGGGTCGCAGCTGGTTCCTGCACGCAATCGTCACCCGGGTTTTGCAGCGGTGCGGGGGAAGGGTTAAGATAGTCCATTCTGACACACCCGCCTTCCCTCCCATCGTGAGCTGTTGCCCGATGTCTCGATTCTACGTCCTGTCACTTTTTGCCACCCTGATTTGCGGCCAACTTCATGGGGGCGATCCTGCTGCGCCAAATGTCGTTGTGATCTTCATCGACGATATGGGTTACGCCGATATTAACCCGTTTGGTGGGACCGATTATCCGACGCCCCACTTGGATTCGATGGCTGCCGAAGGCCGGAAGTTTACCGACTTCGTTGTCTCCTCGGCTGTCTGTTCGGCGTCGCGATCGGCACTGATGACCGGTTGTTATCATCGGCGAATCGGCATCGCTGGTGCTCTCGGGCCAAAGTCTGAAATCGGCATCAACCCCGACGAAACGACGATTGCCGAGATCTGCAAATCGAAGGGCTATGCGACTGCCATCTTTGGCAAATGGCACTTAGGACATCACCCGAAATTTTTGCCAACCAACCATGGCTTTGATCTCTACTACGGTATTCCCTATAGCAACGACATGTGGCCGCTTCACCCCGATTTCCTTTCGAAGCGTAAAAAGAACCCGGATGCGAAATCACCGTGGCCCGCATTGCCAATGATTTCGGCGACACGCGGAGGGGGATACGAGATTGTGAATCCCAATATCCAACCCGCCGACCAAGAACAGATGACGAAGCAGTTTACCGAGCGGGCGGTCGAATTCATCAAGAGCAACGCCGACCATCCGTTCTTTTTGTACCTACCGCATCCGATGGTGCACGTGCCACTGTACGTCTCCGAAGATTTTCGCGGAAAGAGCGGCGCGGGGTTGTTCGGTGACGTCGTGATGGAAGTTGATTGGTCGGTGGGGCAAGTGATGAAGGCCATCGAAGAGATCGGAGCGGATGAGAAGACGCTGGTTATTTTTACGAGCGACAATGGGCCCTGGCTCTCGTACGGGGCCCACGCTGGCAAGGCGACACCGTTGCGTGAAGGGAAAGGGACGATGTTTGAAGGTGGCTACCGCGAGCCGACGTTGATGCGTTGGAAGGGGAAAATTCCCGCAGGTACGACATGCGACAAGCTGTGCAGCACCATCGACATTCTTCCCACCGTCGCGAAACTGATTGATGCGGATTTGCCCTCTCGCAAGTTGGATGGCCGAGACATTCGGCCGCTGATGTTTGGCGAAGCCGGTGCCGCATCACCCCATGACGCGTTTTGGTGCTACTACAAGGGAGGCGAATTGGAAGCGGTTCGCAACGAACGCTTCAAGTTGATGTTCCCCCATGGCTATCGCAGCTTGAACGGGCGCGAGGGTGGGTCGGGTGGCTTCCCGGTTGGATATGAAACGAACAAAATTCAATTAAGTCTGTTTGATCTCGACGCCGATGTCTCGGAAACCAAGGATGTGAAAGACCAGTATCCGGAGGTGGTGGCGAAATTGATGGCTGCCGCGGCTCAGGCACGCGAGGAACTCGGAGACCGTTTGACCGACCAAGGGGGCAGTGAACGTCGCGAACCTGGAAAGTTGGATCCGGAGGATGAGCGGCTGCCAATGGACTGGGATTCGTGATTCCGTCCGAGACGTACCTCATTTTCACGCGATCTTGGCGACCGCAACTCGATCAAACGCTGTGGGTTGTCAGACGCCCGGGAACTCAACCATAATGGATCTTGGCAAATCACCCATTCAGTTTGTAGAGCAAAAAGTATGAGCGAGTCGAAGGTTAGCGGTGTCGTGCATTTGATTGAGGACACCAAGAGTTATGGAAGTAAGGGGTTTCGCAAACGTTTGGTGGTGCTGGAACAGGAAAAGGGCAGCTTCACGAACTTTGTGCCGCTTGAGTTCATCAAGGACGGTTGCGATTTGGCCGACGAATTGAACGTGGGCGACGAGATTGAAGTGGTTTATCGGCTCAATGGCCGTCGTTGGCAAAAGGACGAGCAAAGCGAAGTTAAGTTCTTTCTCAATGCCGAGGCGTTATCGTTTCGAGTGCTCAATGGCGGCGGGGATACGATGACGGAACGGGTCTCAGAGTCGCCCAATGATGCGTTCAACGAAGCGAGCGAAGAAGACGCACCATTTTAGGGCTCTTTGAGGTGCCGGTTGCCGCTGCGAAGCCATCGGAGAACTTGCCGCTCGTTCGTTGGAGTGTGTGGCAGCGACACGGGTTGTTCTTTGTCTGCGTTTCACCGGTCCTTGCAAACGCAATCGGCAGCGTTATCAACGTCCTCTACAATGCAAAGCAAATTCGGCCGCTGCTCAGCGACGCGCAGATGGAGCGGTTCGACGCTTGTTGGCAAGGGTTCAATCTGCTGGTTTACCCGGTCGCGATCGGGTGTTTCTTGATACCGTTGTTTTGGCTGAGGCCGATTCATCGCTCCTTGCTTCAAGGAGAGTCGGTGCCGCCGGATCGGTTGCAACGGGCTCGGCGGATCGTGATCAATCTGCCTTGGTGGTTTCTGCTGGTCGCGTCCATTGGGTGGCTGAGTTGCATCCCGGTCTTTCCGGCTGCACTTCGCGCGGTGCCCGAGCCTTTGTCCGCCGATGTGGTCACGCACCTGATCACGTCGTTCATCATCGCGTCGCTGATCGCGCTAACGCACAGCTTTTTTGCGGTCGAGATGACGATTCAAAAGGCTTTGTTTCCCGTCTTCTTTCAAGATGCGATCCCCGTTCATGTTCCTGGCGCGGTGCCTCTGAACATCACCACACGAGGCGTGTTGTGGGCGTTCTCGGCGGTCGTCAGCCCGGTGGTTTCGCTGGTCTTGATCCTGCTCGTCCCAGACGCCGCACACGAAGCCCCTGCGTTTGCGGTGGCCGTTGGAGTGGTCGCGATTCTGTTCGGGCTCAGCAGTAGCTGGATGCTCGGAAAGATGGTCGCCACCCCCGTGCGGCTGATGAAGGAAGCCGCCCTCAAGGTGGCCCGAGGTCACTTGGATGTTCGAGTGGATTTGCTTCGCGCCGATGACTTTGGGCTGCTGATAGAGAGTTTCAACTCGATGGTCGAGGGGTTGCGACAACGCGAGCAATTGCAACAAACGTTTGGTCGGCATGTGGGCCAGGAAGCGGCACGCCAAATCCTGAGTGAGCAAAACAGCTTGGCTGGGCGCGAACAAGACATCACGGTGATGTTCGTCGACATTCGCAACTTCACCCAATACGCTTCTTCTCATTCTCCGGAGCAAGTTGTTGCAGCCCTGAACGTCTTTTTTCGAGAAGCGGTCGAGAAGATTGAGTCGCATGGAGGCATGACGAACAAATTCTTAGGTGATGGTTTGATGGCTCTGTTTGGCATCGGTTTGCACTCGGACCAGCATGCCCAACGAGCGGTCAAAGCGGGCTTGGAAATGATTTGCTGCATGAAACAGGCGTCCGAGAAGTTTGCCGACGTTGGATGGCCCGATCTGCAAATCGGCATCGGTATCAATTCCGGTCCAGCGATCGTGGGAAGCATCGGTTCCCCGAAACGTCAGGAGTACACGGCGATTGGTGATACCGTCAACGTTGCCGCTCGCGTCGAGGCACTCACCAAAGCCGTGGGATGCCAGCTGTTGATCACGCGGACCACGCGTGACCGGTTGACCGAGGAGTTTGTGATCGAAGCCGAACCGCCTCAGCGGGTCAAAGGCAAATCAGGAACTCTCGAGGTTTTCCGAGTTGTCGAGCAGGAGTGAATCCTTTGGCGGTTTGGGCAGCATCGGTTCCCCCTGGTCTGCCAACGCCAACTCGATTTCCTTCGCGAGAAGCGCCAAGCGAATCTTGGCGGACTGGCAACGGCAGTGTTCCGCGAGGCATAGAGCCTGCGGAAGATAACTCCACGATTTTTTGAACTCGCCGCGGCCGAACCAGATCCTGGCAACGCGGCACATCCGACTGGCCGCCAAATCCGCTCGTTCCGCTTGTTCATAGGCCGCCGACGCCAATTCCAAGGCAACGGGAATCTCTCGATAATTGCCTGCCAATCGAAGATGCTTCGCCTCGTTGTCAAAATGCCATGCGGCCTGTAGGTATTCGCCTTTGGCAAGATGAATCATCGCGGCAACATTCTGCAATTCGGCCTGGAGGCTTTCGCTACAAACGTCTGCTGCTAATTCGCAAGCACAAGCGAAATGCATCTCGGCGCATTCAATCTCGTAGGTTTCTGCTGCCAATCGAGCTCGAGCCAGGTGGATTTGAGCGGTGTAATCGTCTTCGCACTGCTCGGCAGCTTTCTTTTGCTTGACTCGCGATCCGACACAGGGGATGCGCATGACGCACGATTCCTTGCAGGGATCCTTCGGGCCGCAAAGGCAATCGCCACTGCCCGCATCACAGGGTGGCTGACTGCACGCGGCTCGATCCACAAAGGTCTTGGCTTCCTCAAAACGGCATTCTTGTTGTGCGATCTTGGCTTCCAACAACCAAGTGTTTCCCGCAGAACTTTTTGCCCGGCAAAGCTCCACGCGCGCATCGACTAACCAATCCCTGGCTTCCTGATTTTTGGACAAGCTTGTCATGCAAGCCGCTAAGTTGTACGCACTGGTTCCGGACTCGTAGGGGTCATCGATCGACCATGCTCGGTGAAGCGCTTTGCGATACTGGGCAATCGCAACATCGAGATCTCCTTCGGCGAAGGCTTCATGGCCCGACGAAGCAAACCGCGTGAGTGAGGTGTCCACCTTGCGCTGTGGGGTCGATGCACTTCGGCAACCGGATGCAAGGGACAGCATCAACGAACTCAAGATCAAGAGAGAGGTGATAAAAGAAGATTTCAACGTACCGCCCCCCCGCGTAGGCTCGAGGGTGAAACTTGCGGCGTGGATGTCGGTTGTGTGTTGTAGCGGCGAAGCAGCCAATGACTGCGGACTTCTCCGACAAGGTCCTGCGTGTCACTCACCGTCTCGTTGACGCGTTGCGTTGTCCCAGGCAACTCATTGGCTTCTTTGCGAACAATTCGAACCACTTCGCGTGTTTCTGTCGCAAGCTGATGAATCTCTTCCGCCGCATCGCGCAGGGTACGAAGCGTTTCGGAAATGCTTTCGGTGACCGTGACCGAGCTTTGATTGACGCGACTTGCTGCCGCACTGATGTCATCCGTTGATTCCCGCACATCGACCAACGTGTCTCGCATATCGTTTTCGACCAATAACTCGATCTTCGTTGTTAAACTCTCGACCTGGGACTCAAGGTTCTCGGTTGCCTTACGAACCGTCTGCAAGGTTTCAAGTGCCTCGGGTCGGATTGCTTCGTTGGTTTGATAGAAGGAATCGGAAGCTTTCATGGTTTGGGACAATGTCGGATCGATGGAATTGTCGAGGGAACCGCGGAAACGGTCTGCGGCTTGTTCGATACCGGATAGCGTTGGATCGAGTTTTTGTTGGATGCGGCGGACCGATTCGCTGACCGATTCGACTTCGTGAGCCATTTGGTCGATACGATCGGCTTCACCGCGGAAGTTGGCGAGTTGGTTCCCAGGCAACAGTGGAACCATCGCCCCGTTGGCCGATTTGGCACGTCGAATGTCAAGAATCGGAGTGCCAATTCCATACTTGCGTTCGAGCAAGACGATGGAATCCGAAAAAATCTCGGAGCTCTTCTGGGGGTCGATCGCAAGGTTAACGCGAACCTTATCGCTGTCGTCCACATAGCGGATGTTTTCAACCTTGCCCGCTCGTTCGCCCAAGATCATCACGTCGGCGCCTTTGTGCAAATCGTCGATGTCCTCTTGTGCGATTTCGATCCAGTAGTGGTCCTGTTCAACAAAATAGTCACTGGCCCGCAGCAGCAGGATCGACAAGACGATCAAGAACAGCAACAGAATGAGTAGAAAGGCACCCACAATTTGGTTGGTGTAGCGCAATCGATAAGGTTCGTTCATCAGGCAATTCCTCCGGCGATGGGGACAAACTTTCCGGATTCAATCTTGTAGCTTACCTGGGGAGCATCATGACGGGCTGCATCGTCAGCGGGATTTGCGGTGAACCACAAAACCCCGGTCCCGCTGCGGCGAAGTCCGTTGACCGCATCGGTGAATTTCGGAAGCAGTTTCATCGATACCGATTGCATCGGACGTTCAAGAATCATCAGCTTGGGCTTCAGGATGAGGGCACGAATCCATTGGTAGACTTGCAAGATTGACTCGTCGACGAACGCCGGTCGTTGACGCAACACATCCTTGACGCCAAATCGTTTTCGCCAAGCGTGTACCTCATCGAAGATCGTTGCGGTCGCCAGTGCGTGATGTTCGCTCGCCAGTGTGACATTTTTCCCGACATTCAAGTTTTGGATCCAGGCATGATCGTCAAAGACGCGGCCAATCTTGCTGCGCATACGAAAGTGACGTTCGAAGTCTTGTCCACGCCAATCCTTGTTGTGGAACAGCACCTCGCCGCGGAGGGGCGAACTCAAACCCTGCATCATCGAGACGGTGTCTCGTGTTTTCTGAAAACGATCCAGACGAACGATTGCCAATTCGCCTTCGCGAATGACGAGATTGGCCGCTGCCAATTGAACACTGCTGTCGGTCGATCCTGCGAACGTGACATCTCGCAGGGTGAGCACTTCAGGTTTTTCGGTGGTGGTCGTTTTGGTTGGATTCATCGCAGGCCCTCGCTAAAGAATCTTGAAAACGAGGATGCGTCCGTAGATCAGCACCGAAAGCACTGCGGAGACAAAGAAGACGGCGGTCAGGGCTCGAATGCCGCTGCGACTCGAAACACGCGAGACGTCCGTGATGCTGCCACGAACATTGAGCCCATCGATGCAACAAATGGCTCCGGCAAATGCAGCTGCAATCACCGTTTTAGGAACGAAGAAGAGCAAATCGAGAGAATTGAATTCACGAATGATTCCATCCAAAAAGGTTGTCCACGAAACATGGATCGCGCCCATCGACCATCCGATCACGTAGCCTGTGACCACCATCGAGCTGGCGATGATGATGGCCAAACCAAACACGCTGACGACCATGCTGATGATGCGAGGCATCACCAATGCGGTCATCGGATCGATTCCCTGTGCATCGAGAACCTCAATTTCCCCATTGACCAACATCGTTGCAAGTTCGGTGGAGATCGCGATGCCGCTGCGACCAATCACGACCATGCATGCCAGCAGCGGTGCGAGCTCTCGAACGATGGCCCGCCATAACATGGGGGCGATGATATCGGTGGTCACCCCTAAGGCATCAATCCACAGCGCAGCCTGGACAATGATCAGCACTCCAACGGCGGCTCCGAAGCGACAGGCGACCGCAATGCCATCGACACCGGTAAACAGCAATTGTCGGGCAAGGACGCCGCGAACCGGTGGTGTCCATGATTGAGGCCGCAGGGCCAATTTGACGGTGGCCCACAGAATCGCCAAGATGGACGCGATGGTGCCACATCGCCCGAGGAACTGATTGCCTAGAAACTCGGTCATCCGGCCGGGACCTGCGGCAAACAGAAAGCGAAACAAGGTCGGTAATTCGCGAGCGGTCAGCACGGCTACGAAACATCGATGTACGAGGATCCATGGTCCCGATTCGGTCGATCGGCATCATCGGACTAATCGGCGGCACCGGAATCGACCAACCAGGAAAACTGGCAGAACCGGCTTTGCTAGCACGATCAAGCGTGGATCATCGCACATAATCGGTGCAACCGGACCGAAGAACCTATCCGAAAAGGGGTCTGACCCTCTCTTGGTCTGAGCGCATCGGTAGCGATTCCATTGGAAAACAACCAGTTCTTGAGCAATCGAAACGTCGGTCGACAAAGGGTCAGACCCCTTTTCGGATAGGTTCTAAAGCTGTTGAGGTAGCACGACCACCTTCATCTGGTCCGCGTCCCCCGCATGCAATCGTTCGAACCAAGCCGGCGTTTCTGCGAGGGGAATTTTTTGAGTGATCAGCGGTGCGACATTGATAATCCCGCGGTTCATCAAGTCAATGCATTGCGGGTATTCCCCGTTACAGCCACACGTTCCTCGCAACGTGATTTCGCGAGTGACCACGGATTGCAGGGGGAATTCTATTTTTGCAGACAGGTTTCCGACCAAGGTGACGACCCCGCCTTTACGAACCGAATCGATCGCCGTTTGCACCGTCGCCGTCGCCCCGACCACTTCCAATGCGATATCGGCACCTCGACCGCCACTGAGTTTGCGAATCTCTTCCGCCACATCGACGTGGTCCGCACGAAGAACGACATCGGCACCCAGTTGTTTGGCAACCGACAAGCGTTTGTCATTCAGATCGACGGCGATCACGGTGGAGGCGCCTGCCGCGCGGATCGCTTGCAGCGTCAACAGCCCGATCATCCCGGCGCCGACCACCACCGCGGTATCCCCCAGTTGAACACGAGTCACATTGGCAGCATGAACCGCCACCGAGACCGCTTCGATCAGTGCCGCATGTTCAAACGGCAACGCATCCGGCAAGGCATAGACAATCCGTCGTGGGACACTGATTCGTTCCGCGAACGCCCCGTGTCGCCGAAAATCGCCGCAGGAAACTCCCAAGACCATGCGGTGATCACAAAGGTTCTGATCGCCACGACGGCAAAACGCACAATCGCCGCAGGAGACCATCGAATCAAACGTGACTCGCGTCCCGCTGGCCAAATCGGTTACGCTCTGCCCCGTGGACACGACGGTGCCAGCCGCTTCGTGGCCCATGATCAGCGGCGGGATACGCCGGCCGGTGCTGCCGTCGTAGCCATGGATGTCGCTTCCGCAAATTCCACAGGCTTCAACTTGGACCAAAACGTCATCGGGGCCGACCTCCGGTTCCTCGACCTCGGTGACTTGCATCTTCTTGTATTCGGTCAGAAGTGCTGCTTTCATGGGAATCGTGTCCGCAAGGAGGGTGAGTTGAAAACGCGGGGGAGTTCCAAGTCGTCGCTTGAAACGATCCCGACCAGTGTAGCAGAAGGATTCGAAATTTTGGATGATGACGAAACGTTAACGGCCTACCATGAAGCCGGCCATGTGGTCGTTGGCTATTTGCTCGGTGCGCGAATCGATGAGGTTCGGCTTGGCAGCATGATTGATGACGATTTGCCTCGTCGATTTGGCGATTGCATCGTCAATTGGGGGGCGGTTCACCCCGCATGCGATTGGCAAACGCAGTGTGAAATCATGACCATTTTGGCAGGACCGGTTGCCGAAATGGTCTATCGCGGTGAGCGTCTGCACCCGGCCTCGTTCGCACCTTGGCAATCGGATTGGCATCAAGCGGTGCAACGATCGGCACGCTATTTTTCAACCCCCTTGAAACAGGTTCGCTTTTTAGAGTCTGTGATGGTCGTGTTGCACCAAAAGATATCCGCGGATTCGTTCTGGGCGGCCATTGCGGCGTTGTCGGATGAATTGTTAGCCCATGAAGCTCTCGACCATGACGATGTCGTTGCGACGGTCTCGTTTTGGTTGGGAACTCCCCAGGATTGAGGAGAACCTGCCACGCACACTGCTCCGACGACAGCACGAACTTTCACGACCTTTCCAACGGTGGCAAGAGGAAACAGATGACTTCGCGGTCGTTCCGTACCAACAGGTGGCGGCCAGCGAGCGTCGGCAGGTTCCATGTCTTTGCGCTGAGCGCAGGCAGCCGAAAAAGCACGTTGTATTGTGTGGGCGCCGCTTCAACAAAGACGACTTCACCCGGTTCCGTTTGCATCACAATCGTGTCTGATGCTAACAGGATTTGTCCTTGGCCAGCACGGTCGCTGCGGGGTTGCTGCCAAAGACGTTTCCCGTCTTCACTGCGAACGGCTTGGAGCGATCCGTCGCTGAGGGCGTAAAGGGTCTCACCATCGAGGCAAGCGTGCGTGAATTTCGTTTTGAGGACACGGTTGGACGCCCATATCACGTCGGCGGAACGTTGTCCATCGCTCTGTTGCTCATCACTTTGGGCCGTGATTTCCACGATGGCGCTGCCGCCGGAGTAACCTTTGCCGACCACGAACCGGTTAGGCCCCGCAGGCATGGCGGAGGTGCACGTTGCATCGGCATTGGAATTTCCGGGCCAATCGAAAGACCACAATCGAGTGCCGTCGCTGATGCGGTATCCACCGACATTGGATTCGTTAACCGATACCACCTGCTTTTCCCCCGCTAAAGTCATCAACACCGGAGAGGCATAGCTGATTTGATCCTCGCCGGTCGTCCAGCGAATGTCGCCGGTTTCGGCGTCCAAGGCGATCAACGTTCGCCCGGCTTTGGCAAGCTCGGAACCGGCGTCGGCAGGTCCGCCAAAGGGAACGATGCAGAGCCCCTCGACGAGCAGCGGGGACGCGGATCGTCCCCATGGAATGGCCTGTTCCGAAGTCGGCTGGTCCCAGCCGGCCAAGTCAAGCAAGTCGACGGTCCAAATCGTTTTGCCCGTCATCAGGTCGATGCACCAGAGCATTCCGGTTGCGCCGCTTGCGTAAACTCGGTCCGCCTCGATTTGCGGTGTTGAACGTGGCCCGACTCCGCCAAGTGGGTTTTCGTGGCGAGTTTCCTTTTCGACGATCCAGTTCAACTTGCCATCCCCCAAACGGTAACAGGTCACGCACTCCTTTGCGTCACGTTGCTCGAGGGTCACGGCGCGATCGCCCGACACGGCAAACGCGGACCAGCCTTCACCGACCCCTTGGTCCCACAGGGTTTCCACCTGATCGACGGCGGTCGGAATCGCGAATTGGCGTTCGGAAATCACGCCGGTTCGATCGTTCCCAAGGAATCCGAGCGAAGGTTCGAGACATTGCGTGATATCGGACGGTGCAAGCAAGGCAAGGTCGGACTCGTTTTCCATCGCGGCGCGATCCAACCGAGCGGCTCCCCAGAACCGGGGTTGAAACTGAGGCAGCATCTCGCCGCTGAACCCATCAAAACGATACAAAACCGGCTGTCCCAACAAAACCGCCAACGTGACCAGCGGTACCAGAAGTGGGAGGCGCTGAGCGGACAGGTAACGATGCAGTTGGTAGGCGACGAACAGGATTCCAAACAGCCCGACCGCGAAGCTGGCAAAGTTGGCCATTTGGTGATCGGTGCTCGGGGCGTAGCTTTGCACCATTCCAATCAGCACCAGCGTCACGGTGGCCCCCCATCCCGCCCGCCAAAGATGGCGTGTCGGCGATTTACCGCGGTGCGAAGGTGTGTCGGGATCGGCGACATCGGGTGGCAGGGTCGCATCAGCGTTTTGAGGCATGTCGTTGGTCACGTCAGCGGTGTCCTCTGAGAGCACGAATCGAAATAAGGCCGAATGGTTGTTCATCATAGCGAGGCGACGAAAAAGCGGATCCCCCATCCTTGGAAGTGGACATTTGTCCTGGTTCGGTGATTGCACGCGAGAGCAAAGGGGTAAAAAGCACCCTCTCGGAAGATCCGTTGAAACCTCCAAGGCGAATCTCTCAAAAAATCCCTCCGAATTGGCTTCGTTTTCGCCGGAATCCGATATTGACAGAGTGACTCGGGAAGATGCTTCGTTATCCTAGGAGGCTGGTTTTCGGTTCACCCGGCGCGGGAGTTTGGCGTGCGGCGGATGACCTCGCAAACAGCGACCCTCGATTCCAGGCGGTAATAACGTTCGTGGACCTCACTGAGTTTTTTGGAAAGCAATCGCCTCCGCGGGACCACTACGTCTCGGTCTTGGGGTATTGGGCCGAGCAGCGGCCAGACGAATCGGCATTTGTGTTCACCGACGTCGAAGCTTCGGAACAACGCATCACCTATGCGGAATTGTGGCACGAGGTTCGCGCCTTGGCGGGCTACCTTCAAGACCGCTGTCGGATCCGCAGCGGCGACCGGGTGCTGTTGCTTTATCCGCCGGGGCTCGATTTCGTGATCGGTTTTTTTGCCTGTCATGCTGCGGGAGCCGTGGCGGTTCCCGCCTATCCGCCGAGACGGAATCGTAAAGCGTCACGAATTCGGTCGATTGTGGTCGATGCGGATACCCGCTGGGCCCTGTCGACCCAATCGGTCGTTGAGCAACTCACAGGCGATCAAAAGTACGATGACCTTGTCGGAGTGCAACTGCTCGGCACGGATGACAAATCGTGCCGCCGGATTGATAAGTGGCGAATCCCCAAACTCAGTTGCGATTCGCTTGCGGTCTTGCAATACACGTCCGGGTCAACCGGTTCGCCGAAAGGGGTGATGTTGACTCAGGGCAACCTGATCGCCAACAGCAAGTTGATCTTGCAGGCCTTTGAGCCGGATAACGCCGTTTGTGGACTGTCTTGGCTTCCCACGTACCACGACATGGGCTTGGTCGGCGGCGTTTTGATGCCGATGTTCATTGGCAGGACCAACGTGTTGATGAGTCCGATGACCTTTTTGCAGCGGCCGGCCCGTTGGCTACAAGGCATTTCGAAGTATGGGGTTTCGATCAGCGGCGGACCGAACTTTGCCTACCAATTGTGTGTGGACAAGATCGCGGAAGACGAGTTGCAAGGCGTTGATTTGTCGAGTTGGGAAATCGCGTTCAACGGCGCCGAACCGATCCGAGCGTCTACGATCCATGCATTTTGCGAGCGTTTTGAAGCGAGTGGCTTTCGGCGTGGTGCGTTCTTACCTTGCTACGGAATGGCAGAAACCACGCTGTTGGTCACCGGTGGCCCAGCGGAAACGCGGCCGGTCATCACCCCGTTTAGCGGCAAACAGCTTGATAAGAAAGTCGTCGAAGCCGTCGAGCCGGATAGTGAATCGGCCCGTTCGCTGATCGGTTGTGGCCGCGTGTTGCCCGAGGAGACCGTGTTGATCGTCGATGCCGAGACTCGGATGCCGTTAGCCGACGACCAGATTGGCGAGATATGGATTCAGAGCCCTTCGGTCGGCCAGGGTTACTATCAACGCAAAGACGCGACGGAACAGACTTTCTTTGCCCACACTGCGGACGGGCAAGGCCCCTTTCTGCGCACCGGTGATCTCGGGTTTCTACACCAGGACCAACTGTACGTTTCGGGTCGGTTGAAGGACATGATCATTGTCCGCGGCGTCAACCGTTACCCGCAAGACATCGAAGAAACGGTTGAAGGTGCCAGCGATGCGGTTCAAGCGGGTTCGGTTGCGGCGTTCGCGATGGAGTACGACGGTCGTGAGCAATTGGTGATCGTTGCCGAAGCGGTTCGCGTGCGAGATCTCGACTGGAATGCCCACCTCCAAGCGATCCGGCGAGCCGTGACCGCCGACCACGAATTACCGCCCGATGCGGTTTACTTGATTCGCAACAGTAGTGTGCCGAAGACCAGCAGTGGCAAGATCCAACGTCATGCGTGCTTGCACGCGGTACGTGACGGCGATTTGAAATTAATCGCCAAATGGGTTCGGCGTGAAGAAGAATCGGCCGCAGTTGACGACCGATATTTGCAACCGATGATGCAAGCCGCTGCCGCCACGGGACGTGCCACGACCGTCCGTGCCGAGGACGTGAATGAGTTGGTCGTCGAGGCGATTAAGAAGCACATTCGCAACGTTGCCAGCGAGCGAGCCCTGACGTTGGACCTCGATACCAACATTGTTCTTGATCTGGGACTCGATAGCCTCGAACGACTCGAAATCGCCCGCAGTTTGGAACGAACCTTCGGTGGACGGTTCCCCGAGCAAGTTCTCGATGAGATTGAAACGGTAGGTCAAACCGCTCAAGCGATTGAGCGATATCTGCCGCCGGGTGGCGAGACGCGAGCCGTCGCGTTTCTCAATAGCGAGGATTCGGCATCGTCGAAAAGAATGGGCACCCTCGCAGAGGATTTGCCAGCGATCGAACCCGAGGACGACATTGCCCAATTTGCGGAATATCGCCGCTTGAAGACCACGATGCAGCAATTGGAAATGACCGGTTGTTCGAATCCGTACTTTACGGTTCACGACGGCATTGTTCGCGACACGACGGTTGTGGATGGCAAGGAATACATCAGCTTTGCCTCCTACAATTATCTCGGCATGAGTGGTCACCCGCGAGTGACCGACGCGGCTGCCAAAGCGGTTCGCCAGTACGGCACGAGTGTTTCGGCAAGTCGATTGGTATCCGGTGAAAAGCCGATTCATGGGAAGCTCGAAAAAGCGATCGCCGATTGGATTGGGGTTGACGATTCGGTGTTGATGGTTGGCGGCCATGCAACCAACGAGACCACCATCGGTTACCTCGTTGGTGCGGGGGATTTGATTTTGCACGATTCGCTCGCTCACAACAGCATCGTGCAAGGCGCCTTGTTGTCGGGAGCTCGACGACGACCGTTTCCTCACAACAACTTCAATGCTCTCGATCGGATGTTGACCGAATTGCGATCACAATATCGCCGCGTGTTGATCGTGATCGAGGGCGTTTACAGCATGGACGGCGATTTTGCGAATGTGCCCGAGTTCGTCACGGTCAAACGCAAGCATCGAGCGATGCTGATGGTTGATGAGGCTCATAGTTTCGGGACCATGGGGGAGACGGGGCGAGGCATGGCGGAGCATTACCATATGGATGCGCGCGACGTCGACATTTGGATGGGAACACTGAGTAAATCCGGTGCCTCGTGTGGCGGCTATATCGCTGGCAGCTGCGAGCTGGTGGAACTGCTAAAGTACACCGCGCCCGGATTCGTCTTTAGTGTGGGGATGCCTCCGGCGCAAGTTGCAGCTGCCCTGGCTGCGATTGAAACCCTTGCCGATGAACCCGAGCGAGTTCGACGGCTTCACCAGCGGAGCGAATTGTTCCTCTCGCTCTGCCGTCAAGCGGGATTGGATACAGGCGATAGCGAAGGGACGCCGGTGGTCCCCGTGATTACCGGGAATTCGATGGTTGCGCTCCGTTTATCAAACCGATTGAAAGCGGACGGCATCAACGTTCAACCGATCTTGTACCCTGCCGTCGACGAGTCCGCCGCGCGACTGCGTTTCTTCATCACGTGTGAGCACAGCGAAGAACAGATCCGTTTCACGGTCAAACGAACCGCAGAGCATTTGGCGGAACTTGGATTCGCCCGGCCGACGCAACCAGCGGTGTAGGCAGGGTCGGCGAAGGCACCTGCTGTTTGACGTCAGGATAATTGCGTTTGAATGATCACGACACCGCCGCTTCAACAACCCCGCTGACCGGTACGCGGGTGCGCTGGTTCCTGCGAGCTACAGCGGTCGGCATGTTGATCATGGCGACGGTCAATGCATTGTCATACTTCGTCCGTTCGAGTGATTGGAGTAGCCTGATTGGCAAGCCGAAATCAAATGCCGAAGCGATTGGGTTTCCTTTTGTGATTTGGGAAGGCGGCCGGACCTATGGTGGGCTGTTTGCCGACTATGCTGCGATGGGGCTCAATATTTTGGTCGCTGCCGCCTTGGGAATGGTCTTGGGGCTCCTCGCAGTGTCGAAGCATGATCGGCTCAATCGTTTGGTCGAAGCACTGGATGCCGAAGAGTCAAACCCGATGCAGCAACCGGTGCAGTTCAGTCTGTTTGGATTGATGGTCGCCACGACCCTCGCTGCGGTGTTCGCAGCGGTCGCGAGCAAGTTGGCCATTCATCCCGAGACCCTCGTTGCCATTTACGTCCTTGGACCGATCTGTTTGGTGGCCATTGCGATGTTGCCACGTCGTTTGTCATGGCAACGCCGAGTCGCCATCATCACGCCAGCTGCCTTCACGCTGATTGCGGTCGCCATTGCCGTCGGACATGGGCTGGGCATGGAGTTCGACAAGGTGCTGAAAGGGATCTTTCTGTGTTGGACCCCGCAAAGCGCTCTTGCAGCCATCGCGTTGACGACGATGATCTTGGTTCGGCAGCATCAACGCGGAACGACGGTAAGTGATCGATCGAGTCGATGCTGAGTTCACCTTTTTTCGGATCCTGATGACCATGCCTCAACGTTACCGCTTGCTCGCCACCTTGATCGCTCCGATCGATCGAGCGAACTTGGGACCCGCAGCGAGCTACCGCTATCGTTATTGGCTGTTGGTGGGTGACGCATCGGCACTTGCCGAAAATCTCGATGCTCTATGGGATCGGCATCGTTCGGCCTTACCCCAACAAGAACCAGTAGATCCCTAGGAAATGACAGGACGCGGCCAGCATCACGCTGACATGCCAAAGGGCGTGCAGGTAACGCAAGCGACTGTCATTGATCAACAACACCACTCCGAAGGAGTAGAGCAATCCGCCGATAAACATCGCGGTGATCAGTGAGGAGGGGATTTGCCCGATCAACGGGATCGATGGCAACCAACCCAATAGCAGATAGGACGCGGTGCTGATTGAATTGATGCGATGCCGCAGGAAGATTTTTCCCAAAAAGCCGACTGCGGCGGTGACCCAGATCGCGACCAGCAATGGGGTTCGTACGGTGTCGGGGGCACAGGCATACACGATGGGGGTGTACGTTCCTGAAATCATGGTGTAGATCATCGCCTGATCCCATGCGCGAAGCGTATCGAGCATCGGTTGACGAAGGATCAAATGAGACAGTGTCGAACAGGCAAACGTGCCGATCACTCCGGCCATGTAGGCCGCACATGCGATGGACAATCCGGCATCAACGGTGGCGGCTCGGCCGATCAATAGGGTGGCAGCAACAATCGAAACGATCGTTGCAACGCCATGGGTCAGCGCATTGGCCCACTCCTGGTCAAGCTTGATCGGCGCGTCGCCAATTTCCATCATGACGGTGTTACTACTAGCACTCACTTCCCTAGCCACTCCTGCTCACGCATCCACAATTCTAACAATTCAGGCCAAGCATCGGTTTCTTGATCGTTCGGGCGAGCTCCGAAGCCGTGACCACCGCCTGAAAACACATGCAGCGACGCTGGTTTGTCTCGCTTCTGCAATTCCGTAAACAACGTGATGCTGTTCAAGCAACTGATCCCATCGTTGCGAGCATGGGCAAAGAACATTGGCGGCGTCTGGTCGCTGACCGTGATGCCATCAATCAATTGGGTCGGATTGTCTTTCTCCACCAGCCAAGCAGGATAGACCAGAACGGCAAAATCGGGCAGATAGTTCTGCTGGTCGTGAGAATCGACCGAGTCGTAGTGCCGCTGGGTCGCGGTAGCAGCCCGAGCGGACGCGTTTCCGCCAGCTGAAAAGCCGAGCACGCCGACTTTGGAAACCTTGACTTCTGGAATGGCTCCTGCACGCACTAAGCTGATCGCTCGTTGGATATCTTGGACGGCTGGTTTCCATGATTCGGCTTCGCCCCGCGACGGAACGCGATACTTCAACACGACCGCGGTGACGCCCATTTCTTGCAGCAGTTCAGCAATCTCGGTTCCTTCGAGGTCCCAAGCCAAAATGGAATAGCCCCCACCGGGGCAAACCACGACGGCGGTGTCCGATTGGACACCCGCCTTTGCTCGATAGATGTGGAGTTCGGGGCTTGTCACATACCCGAGCCGAATGACCGATTTTCCCGCAACGTTGCGACCATCCGGGCCACTGGTATCCTGTTCAGCCATCGTCGGAGCGTTCCAGGCCGGAGGATCCGTTGGCCAAACGGGAACCACTGCGTCCGCCTCGGCCACCTTTGCCGCTACGGCAGCCGGTTCCTCAGCGGTCACCAAGGGTGTCGTGACTGAGGACAGCATGCAAAGGACCAGGCTGATTGAAAACTTAGCAAATCGATGCTGCCGCGGTCGGTAATCAGTTCGACTCATCATCGTGGGGGCGTCCTCGGACAGAAGAAAATACAGGCCAACGCAAACGTCGCAGGCTGCCCATTGTCACCACGGGAGGCGGTGTTCGGCAAGACTGCTGGAATCGCGATACACTAAGTTAGACAGAGGTTTTACGTTGCGAGCCCAAAATCGCTGGGATTCACGGTGACCGATCAATCGAGCATCAACCAAGAACGACGGCTCAAGCGACTTCAGGCCTTCACAAGGGAGTCGATCAGCACGGTTGCGTTTTCCTCAAGTGATTGGCTCGCCGACCCGCGGCCTCTTGTCGCACCGGTCAGCAGCCGGCTGGGACACGACATGAAGCTGCACCGCGAAGTCAGTCGATTTCTCGCTCGACGGATCGATGAGCTGCGCCGCAAAGAAGCCCGCTTGCTGGTCGCGGCGGGGTCGGCCATCGAGCCCTTGGCGCTCCGCGCTGCCGCGATTTTCAAGGTGCCCTGCGTCCGCATCTGGGTGAACAAACCACCTCCATTGGCAACCGACACCGAGGACTCCGTTTGCGAGGTTCAAGCCACGGCTCGATCGGCCTGGACGCGAGACGCCTGGGTGATCGCGTTGGCGGATTTCGTCGATGGGATTTATGTCCGCCAACGTGGATCGATTGCAAGTTGTCTGCGTGCAAGAATCCAAGCGGCCCCTGCGTCGTCGACGCGTGTGGCGGTCATGCCAGATTACAAGACGGCGGCGACGGAACTGATTGCTGCGGGAGCCATTGGGTGGTACTTCGCGAGTGAGGATCAAGACGACCGAAGTGCCAAGGCGGCTCCGAGAAGTCAGGGTGTAAGAGTGGATTCCGATGATCGTTGGATTCATGACTCCGACGGCTGGTTGATTCACTGCACGCGCGGCTGCTCCGGAGCTTGGCCGGGGGAAACGGAGCACCAGTACCAAGACGATCTGCTGATCGGCAACGCTTCTTTGACGGAGCGAACGGCGTTCGACACGCTTAGGAGAATCGCTCGTAGCGGAATGCTTGTCGCTAACACGATCGCGAGTGACAAGCGATATCCCGTCGTCTGCTTTTCACACACCTCGTTATCGCAGCGATTAAGCAAGCGAACGTTTCGACCGCACTTGGGTCGCTGGGACAATGAGCCCTACGGTGTTGCCATTGCGATCGAGGCGGCCAAACGAATCGGGATCCAGCCCGTGATCTATGGCGATCCGAAAGACCGCAAGCTACTGCCGGAGGAGAACCAGTTCCGGTTCCAAGCCAAAGGGAAAACGTATGATTGGACGGACGAGCACGAATGGCGATCGAACGGCTCGGTCGACTTGACCCAACTCGGACGCAACGCGGTGCGTCTTTTCGTTCCACGTTGCGATGAAGCGGAACCCTTGCGTTCGATTCACGCGTGGTCTGTCACGGTTCTCGCACGCGCGCGCGGGGAAGATTGCTGAGAGTTCCCGGCGGCGGCTCCCTCTGGGCCCTCCCCCTCGCTGCGCTCGACCCCTCCCGCTGCGCGGGCAGGGGTTGTTTACCTCTCCCATTTGGGAGAGGTCGAGCGCAGCGAGGGAGAGGGTTGAACCCAATACCTGTCTACCCACAAACGAACCAAGCATGACCAAACGAAACCCCATCGCTGCATTCGCCCCCTCCCGCTGCGCGGGCAGGGGTTGTTTACCTCTCCCATTTGGGAGAGGTCGAGCGCAGCGAGGGAGAGGGTTGAACCCAATACCTGTCTACCCACAAACGAACCAAGCATGACCAAACGAAACCCCCTCGAAGACGCTCGCGAACTTCGCAAGCGGCAAACGGAAGCAGAGGTTGTGCTACGTTCCCTCAGCAGCGTCCGTTGCGCTGGTGTCGGGTGCGATCACCGCTCGTGGTTTCGCGGTGACGGTTCCAGGAACCAACCACGGGCCCCGCGAATGCTCTTTAATCAACCGCATCAGCTCGTCGCTATCGATGGCTTCAACATCCAAGAGCTTCTGGGTCACCGCTTCGAGGACATCACGACGCTGCTCTAAGATCTCGCGGGTTTGCACCAAGGCGTCTTCGATGATTCTGGCCACTTCCTTGTCGATCATTTTTGCCATTTCATCACTGTGCATCATTTGAAACCCATCGCCTCCACCACCGGCTAAGAAGGGGGATCGTGAGCTGCGCCGAAAATTGATTCGTCCGAGTCGGCTCATTCCGTAATCCATCACCATGCTGCGGGCGATTTCGGTACAACGTTCCAGGTCGTTCTGAGCTCCCGTGCTGATGTCTTGGAAAATCATTTCTTCGGTCAAGGTTCCCGCGAGCAGCACCTTCATGTTGCTTTCCAACTCGGCCTTGGTCATCAAATAACGCTCGGACTCTGGTCGCTGCATGGTGTATCCCAGAGCGGCTAAGCCTCGTGGAATAATGCTAACCTTGTGGACCGGATCGGTGTTGGGTAACGCTGCGGCAACGACCGCGTGGCCCGATTCGTGATAAGCAACGCGGATCTTTTCATCCTCGTTCATCACCCGGTTCTTTTTCTCCAAGCCCGCGGTCACGCGTTCGACGGCTTCGTTGAATTGCTCAATGCCCACGGTTTGGAGATTCGCACGGGCAGCCAACAACGCCGCTTCATTCACGAGGTTGGCCAGATCGGCTCCGACGAATCCAGGTGTAATCGACGCGATATCCCTCAGCGTCACGGAATCGTCCAAACGAACATTCTTGACATGAACCTTCAAGATTTCTTCACGGCCGCCAACATCAGGCCGATCGACCAAGACATGTCGATCGAAACGTCCAGGACGCAACAGCGCCGGGTCGAGTGTTTCGGGTCGATTGGTTGCCGCAACAATCATCACGCCCGAATTCGAATCGAAACCGTCCATTTCCACCAACAATGCGTTGAGGGTTTGTTCGCGTTCGTCGTGGCCGCCGACGACGCTGCCGCTGCGACTCTTCCCTAATGCGTCGAGCTCATCGATAAAGATAATGCACGGCGCACGGCTGGTTGCTTGTTGGAACATGTCGCGCACACGAGCCGCTCCAACGCCGACAAACATCTCAACAAAATCGCTGCCGGACAGACTAAAGAACGGAACCCCCGCTTCGCCCGCGATCGCTTTGGCGAGCAATGTCTTACCGGTTCCTGGAGGGCCAACCAACAGGACTCCCTTGGGAATCCGACCGCCGAGCGCTTGGTACTTTTCGCTGTTCTTTAAAAAATCGACCACCTCGCGGACCTCATCGATCGCTTCTTCGATCCCGGCAACGTCTCCGAACGTGACCGGCAAATCCTCTTGACCGTAAAGCTTGCCTCGGCTGCGAGAAAACGACATCGGCGAACCGACGCCACCCATTCGCCGCAGCATCATGATGCCCAACATCACCAAGACACCGATCATCAGCAGTTCTGGCCAATGGTCTTCAAAAAAACGACTCGGTCGGTCATTGTCCCAAACGACGCCCGACGACTCGAGCAATTCGGCCAATTGAGCGTCTTCGGCTTCGTTCCGCATCGTCCGGATGGTCTCGAACTTCACACGTGTCCGCGGCGAGGCTGATAAGTCGCCTTGTTTTTTGAGTTCGCGGTAGAGCACGGTGCCGGTGATCATGTCCTCGGCGACCAGGATGTCTTGCGGATTGCTGTACTCGATCTGGCGCGACGAATCGGCAATCGACGGAACCACGATCACGCCATCGTCGGTTTCGGCTTCCGCATCCTCGGTCGCCGCACTCTCGCGGTTCACATTCGGGTCCCCTTGCGGCTGCTCGGTCGCAAGCGAGCGGGACTGCTCTTTCAGCAGTGCCAGCAGATCGGGGTAACGGAGTCGTTGCTCGGTATTTCCGAACCAAAATGCGCTGATCAAGACTGCTGAGATGATTGCGGCGAGCACGAACCACATGTTTCCGCCACCACGTGTTTCGTTGCTAGTGGGTTTTCGTCGCTTTTCGTCGCTCATTGGGTTTCCAAGGGAAGAATGACGGTGGTCCGCTGAAACGGTGACCGTGAATCGAATCGACTGAGAGCCGGCTGCCAGGGCTGCCACCCCAGTCTCGTTAGGCATTGTTTGATTGCCTATGCTCGCCGACAAGTCTATCTTGTGGGAACTCTTTTCCTGAGCGGGTCGTAACGTTAAGACCGGCTGTGCCGTTGTTACACACTTTTCATCAAAATGGTTCTGCCGAAGCCCATGCCGCCTAGCGAAGCAAATCGAGACATGGCGACACAAAACGTTGCTGTTTTGGGGGCAACCGGCAGCATCGGCACCGCCACGCTGGACGTTCTGCAGCATCTTGATCGTATCGACGGGGCGAACCAATGGAATTTGTGGGCGGCGTCGGGTCACGCCAATCTCGATTTGCTTGCAAAATTACTTGATGGTCTTCATCGTCCGCCGCGGCGTGTCGTGTTGTCGGACCCCGAATCGGCCATCCATTTCCGGTCACGCCATGCGACGGCGGCGATGCAAATTTGCACGGGTCCCGACGCGTTGGTCGAGGTAGCGAGTGATCCCGAGGTGGACATCGTGGTCGCTGCGATCGTGGGCCGTGCGGGCTTGGAAAGCACTTTGGCGGCCGTTGAATCGGGCAAGCGGGTTGCGTTGGCGAATAAGGAAACGATGGTCGTGGGCGGTTCGCTGGTGAATGCAACGTTGATGCAGAGTGGCGCGGAATTGCTGCCGATCGATAGCGAACACTCGGCCATTTTTCAGTGCTTGGGTGAAAAGTCCTGCAAACCGAGAAAATTGATCCTCACCGCCAGCGGGGGGCCGTTTCGAAGTTGGTCGGCCGCGCAGATGGATCAGGCGACGCCGGATTCGGCCCTCGATCATCCCACCTGGGACATGGGGCCAAAGATCACCATCGATTCGGCAACGATGATGAACAAGGCTTTGGAGGTGATCGAAGCCCGTTGGTTGTTCGATTTGCCTGCCGAATCGATCGAGGTGGTCGTGCATCCGCAATCCATTATTCATTCGATGGTAGAATTCGAGGATGGATCGGTGATCGCCCAACTGAGTCCACCGGACATGCGTTTACCTATCCAGTATGCCTTGACGTATCCACGGCGATTGGCCTGCCAAGTTCCGCCGCTCGACCGCGAACAACGTTGGGATCTGACCCTCGAACCGGCGGATCGCGAACGATTCCCGGCATTGGACCTCGGTTTCGAAGTCGCTGCGGCGGGTGGAACGGCCGGAGCGGTGGTCAATGCGGCCAACGAATCGGCGGTCGGCCTATTCCTGGAAGGCAAAATTCGCTTTACTGACATCGTGCCAACTTGCCGCACCTGTCTAGAAAACCACTCGTTCGAGCCAAATCCGACGCTTGAAACGCTCCTTCGGCTCGACCGTTGGGCGCGTAAAGAGGTTGCCAAGCAGGCCAACGTCGACCGACCGCTCCGCAGGTCGGGAGAATGAAACCAGACACTTTCATATGAATTCCAATACAGACGCCCTTATGTTCCTCGACTTCATTTCCCAATCGTTGCCGCTTGGCGCCACCGAAGAGACCGGCTTCGTGTCGGCATTGCTCACGCAAATTTTGTTGTGGGGGCAGGTCGCATTAGGCATTGGCTTGGTGATTTTTGTCCACGAGCTGGGGCATTTCTTGGCGGCGAAGACCTTTGGCGTCAAATGCGAGAAGTTTTACGTGGGCTTTGACGTGCCGATCAAAATCGGGCCCATCAAATTTCCTCGGACGCTCGGCAAATTCCAATATGGCGAAACCGAGTACGGGATTGGGATTCTGCCGTTTGGAGGTTACGTCAAAATGCTCGGCCAAGATGACGATCCGCGCAAAGCCGAACAGGAAGCGAAGCGAATCCGATCGGGTGGAGAGGCGGGCGACGGCGAAGAAGAGGTGGAACGGCTTGATCCACGTAGCTATCCCGCAAAACCGGTTTGGCAGCGGATGATCATCATCAGTGCCGGTGTCGTGATGAATTTGGTGACCGGTGTGTTGTTCGCTGCGATCGCGTTTGGCTATGGCGTCTCCTACAATCCCGCGATCATCGGCGGAGTGAGCCCAGGTGGTCCCGCTTGGCGTGCGGGGATTGAACCGGGGGGGCAGGTGATTTCGGTCGGCGAACTTAGCGATGATCAGATGCATTTTCGTGAGATGCGGGTCGCGATCGTTAGCGAAGGTCTCGAGTACCCCGACAAACCGATCGACGTCGCGATTCGCTACGACGATGGGATCCGTCAATACAAATTGAAAACCGATCCGCATCCGGTGGATTCGGATTTGCGAATGATTGGGATTACCAACCCGACCTCTCTAAAACTCAGCAGCGAAACGCCCGCGTTGCCGGGCAGTGTTGCTGATGGCGTGCTGAGCGAAGCCGATGGTGGTGCAAGCATCATTGCCTACGATGGAAACGAAGTCCGTCCCAATTCGATCGTTCCATCGACTCCGTTCTTTGACTACTTGTATTCGCATCCTGACAAGACGATTTCGTTAACGCTTGAACGTGCCGATAACACAACGCATACCGTCGAATTGCCGCCTCAGCAAGCCAAATCGATCGGTTTTCGTTACGCCATCAGCCCGATCACCGCTTTGGTCGAAGAGGGTGCCGCAGCGAAGGCCGGTATCCAGGTGGGCGATGTGATCGTCGCCGTAAACGGCAATACCGACATCGATGCTTACGGCTTGCCGTTGATGCTGTTCGCGTCGGAGGGTCCTGTATCGTTGCAACTGCGTCGCGGTCAGGGTGAACAGAGCAGAACGATCGATGTCGAATTGACGGCTGAGTCATCACCGCAGACGTTGTCAACGACGTCCGGGATTGATGGACAGATAGCGATCAACCGCTTTGGTTTCTCGTATTCACCGCGTGCGACGGTCGCTACGGTGATGCCCAATTTGTTGTCCAAGGGGAGTGGCTCCTCCGATACCGAATTGGAACCGGGTGACGAGATCAAAGAGGTTCGGCTGATCCTCAGCGACGCTGAATTGCCGAAGCCATTGAAGGACGATCGATTCGCGCCGATCCTCGAACAATTACGTGAGGGTTGGAAAGCCGATGGTCCGATGCCTTTGGGAGCTCTGGTTGAAACGATTCAATTGTTGCCCGAAGGAACACCTCTGCGAGTCTTTGCAACTCGGTCTCCACGGGGTCGAGTGATTGAATCGGTTGCAACGGTCCAGCAAGATGATCGAGTTTGGCCCGAACGTGGCTTGGCACTGACAGCGGTCGAGGCGACGCAAACCGCAGACTCGTTTGCGAGCGCTTTGTCGCTTGGATTCCGTGAAGGCAAGCGACGTTTGGCTGACGTTTTTCGCTTCTTGCAAATGATCCCCAAAGGACGCGTAAAAATGCGCCATGTGGGTGGGCCGCTTGAAATTGTGAACATGGCCAAGAACCAAGCCGAGCGAGGCATTTCACCACAATTGTTGTTCTTGACGATGTTGAGCATGAACTTGGCAATCTTGAATTTTTTGCCGATTCCTGCACTCGATGGAGGACACATGGTGTTTTTGATTGCCGAGGCCATTCGTGGCAAAAAGTTGGATGAGCAACTTGAGATGCGGCTGACCATGGCCGGTGTGTTAACGATCTTGTTGCTGATGGTGGTTGTCTTTGCCAACGATATCATGCGCCGCTTGTAAGGTGGGGATTCCGATGATTCAGCGTTTCTTGCTATTGGCGGCGATCCGTTTTGTGGTCGCAACCCACCTTGTGGGCCAGCCGACCGCGCTCTTGGGCCAGCCGGCCGCGCCTCTGGGCCAGCCGGCCGCGGCGATGTCGCCTGCGGATCGGTCCGACGCAACCTTTCGAGATGATTTTCGTGATGCTTTGGGGAGCGATTGGCAATGGCTTCGAGAGAACAAGGCCGGGTGGCGTGTCTCGGACGAGGGATTGAAGGTCTTGATCGAACCGGGGAACATGTGGGGTGGCGCGAACGATGCCAAGAATGTCCTGTTGCGACGCGTCCCCGATGGTTGGGATGACGCGGTCCAGGTCTGTGCCGAGTTATCGCACAAGCCCGAGAAACGCTGGGAACAAGCGGATTTGGTTTGGTATTACAGCGACCGTGCGATGGTGAAAATCGGACTCGAAATTGAGCACGGCGAAACCAATATCGTCATGGGCCGCGAGGAAAGGGACAAGACCAAGACACTGGCGATCATTCCCTACGCGGACCCTGCTGTCCAACTTCGGCTCTCGGTCCATGGCAACGAGATCCATGGCGACTATCGACGGCTCGGTTCGACGAATTGGGTCGAAGCGGGGCACTGCACGTTACCCAAGATCGATGCGCCGGAAACGCCCTACGTTAGTTTGCAGTTCTATCAAGGTGAATCCGATTCCAATCGCTGGGCTACCGTGAATTGGATCGAAATCACGCATGTCTCGGGGGAACACTCCCCTCAATGAAGGATCCTGAAAGGGTCGCATGGGGTAGACACGGTTCATCGCAACGTTGGTGAGAGGGAGTACTCGCATGTATCGAAGTCACGTTGTTTTCGTCCTTTTGTTGGTTCTGTTGCAACCACAAAGCGTCCAGGCGACCGATGCGGTTTCGTCGACCGAGCAGGGTGACCGCTTGGTTGCCGAGTATTTTTCGAGCGAAACGGCAAAGTTGACCGACGGCGCGTTTGCGGGGATCGAGACACTTGAAGATTGGACAAGCCGACGTGATCGGTATCGCCGTGAGCTTGAAGAAATGCTGGGCCTCTTTCCCATGCCTGAGCGAACGGAACTCCACCCCGTGGTCACGGGCACTCTTGAAGGGGAGGGGTTTGTCGTTGAGCGACTCCATTTTCAATCGTCGCCTGGTCTGTACGTGACCGCAAATCTGTATCGTCCGTCCGAGCGGAGTGGGTCGTTGCCAGCAATTCTGTATGTTTGTGGTCACGGTCGCGAACAGAAGGACGGGGTGAGTCTTGGTAATAAGACGCACTATCAACATCATGGCGCCTGGTTCGCACGCAATGGCTACGTCTGCTTGATGATCGACACGATTCAACTCGGTGAAATCGAAGGCTTGCATCATGGAACGTACCGGCACAATCTGTGGTGGTGGAATAACCGTGGGTACACGCCGGCGGGTGTCGAGGCTTGGAATTCAATCCGAGCGATCGATTACTTGCAATCTCGTGACGAGGTCGACCCGGATCGGATTGGCATGACCGGGCGTAGCGGTGGCGGTGCTTATTCGTGGTGGGCTGCTGCTTTGGATGAACGGATCAAGGTTGCCGTTCCGGTTGCGGGCATCACCAGTTTGAAAAACCATGTTGTCGATGGCTGTGTGGAAGGGCATTGTGACTGCATGTTCATGGTCAACACCTATCGCTGGGACTATCCCATGGTGGCGGCCCTCGTTGCTCCGCGGCCCTTGTTGATTTCGAATACCGACAAAGACGAGATCTTTCCGCTTGACGGTGTGGTCGACGTCCACTTAAAGGTCCGTCAGATCTACAAACTTTATGGTGCTGAAGCGAACCTTGGGTTGCAGATCACCGAGGGGCCGCATCAAGACACGCAAGAATTACGAGTACACGCATTTCGTTGGTTCAATCGACACTTGAAACAAGATGAATCGCTGATTGAAACAACTGCGATACCCTTTTTCGAAACACAGCAGCTTCGAGTTTTCGAGGAGCTGCCAGCGGACGAGGTGGTGACAACGATTCAGGAAACGTTCGTGCCAAAGGTCTTGATGGATGAGTTGCCGCGGGGGAAAGCCGAACGGCAAGATGCCTTCGCTCGGTGGACGGGCGACCTACGCGAGAAGTGTTTCCGGGGTTGGCCTGAGCCATCGGAACCGGTCGAGATCCAAGTCCTGTCCGAAGTGGACCAGGATGCTTTCCACCTTCGTGCGATCGACTACACGGCGCAGACGCCGTATCGGTTAACGATGTATGTGCTGGAGTCCATCCCGCCTGATCCGCCGCGTGTGCCTCAACGGCCAGCGGTCGAAGTCCGCGTGTTGGATTCGAAGGGTTGGGACGAAGTCGCGCCGGCCTTGGCACACGTTTTTCCCAATCAGGTAGTCACCGCTGCACCGGACGCGAAGGCGTGGCAGGCCTTGGCGCAGACGATGCAGGGCAAGTCGATCGTGATGATAGCTCCACGCGGTGTCGGACCGACGCAATGGACGCGCGATGAAAAGGAACGAATTCACATTCGTCGTCGCTTCATGCTGCTTGGTCAAACCGTTGCGGGAATGCAGATTTTTGATGTTTGTCAAGCCTTGCGCGCCGCGTCACAAGTTCAGTCACTGGGCGGCGGGCAACGGGATCTTGTCGGTCGTGGTGAGTCAGCGGTTTGGGCGCTGTACGCATCGCTATTCGTGGATGGAATCCGCAACCTTGAACTTCGCGATCTTCCGATGTCGAACCGTGATGCCCCCGATTTACTCAACGTCAGCCGCTACGTCGAAATCCCTCAGCTTTTGATGATGGCAGATGATCGTGTTGAAAAGTTAGTGGTCGAACAAGAGTAAGGTTCAGGAAAACTCGGGGTCGATTTCGATTATTTTCATGGGTTGCGTTTCGTCGAGATCGAGAATGTCGGCTGGTTCCGGTCCGCTGTCCATTTCCTCATCGGTCAATTCCACTCGCATGGTGACTTTGCCAATACGAACTTCCGTCCCTGGAATGACAACCGCTTTGTCAACGCGACGCTCGTCAACATAGATGCCGTTCTTGGATGCCAGATCACGCACGACCAGTGAACCGTAGGGATCGAGGAAAAACTGGCAATGTCGACGACTGATCGAAACGTCGCCTAAGGTGACTTCCGTCGTCGAGCAACGTCCAACCGTGACGGGCGGCGGTAGGATCCATTCGGCGACGTCTTTTCCCGTCGTTGTGTCGACCAGAACGAATTTGTAGTTCATGGATCACTCTCTCAGATGGTTGTGAGTGCCGCCTTCGGCGGCTTGGTAGATGATTGCCAATCGAATCATCAAGGGTTCGATTTTACTCAAATAATCATCCAATGACATCGATTCCTTCGCTAAACGCAATTGATCAAGCTGGTTTTCGATCTGGTTTCGTTCTTCTGCCGCTTCCGCGGACAGTCGCAAGGCATTGGCGCTGGGCGATAACGTCATTCGCGACGCGACTTTTCCATCCAATTTTTCCTTATCGTTTGCGGATGGGATGGGTCGTACGCCACGAAACCTTGTCGCAGGGGTCCCGAGGCCGTCGCCGTTATCATCGATCAGAGCATGTTCGGTGCTGATTCGTGCGGCCGAGTCATAGAAGGCTTCGACGTCCGCACTTGCTCGTAAAAAGGCTTCATGAACGGATACTTCATGATCATGGTCCAGGTCCGAATCCGCCGACGTGACCGCCTCAGCAAAGTATTGACCAAAACGAGCAAAGTTTTGTTCGCTGCCACTTTTGGTCGCCGTCACGATGACACGTTTGGGACCCGACAATTGGTTGATAAACGGGCCGCTCGAAGAAGTGCAGTTGACGATCACCATGGGACGATCAAACCGCTTGACCCAATCGGCCATCTCCGTTGCCGAAACATCGGGCCCTCGTAGGTTAAACTTCGCCTCGTTTCCAGCAAACGTTCCATGGCCAATCAGCACGATCCAGATGGGGATTTCCGAGCTTGGATCCAGTGCTTCCAATGCAGCTTTCAGACGCTGGCGATCGCTGGGGTCGTCCTGCGTGGCTTGGCCGATGGTCGTCAACTGGGCGGACACCCTGGTCGCGACTTGCGTCCATTGGCCAACCCAATCACGAAATTGCTCGCCATACTGGTCGGTTCCGTCGGCACCGACAACGACAATCAACTCGACGTCAGCCGGTGTGGTTGTATCTGCACCACTCAGGTCGCTGGCTGCGGAAAGGAAGAGGACCAAAGCCAAGTGAGCCCATCGGAATGAACGTATCATGCTAATCCCTTCCATCGCCGCAGTCCCCACTCGCTACACAAACAGAGCATGGCCAACATCATGACCCAACCGCGATGCCACAAAGGGTACACCCAGGTTTCGTTGACCGGCATTTTTCGATTAGGTAAATCGTTGACAAACGCGTCCAATTGATCGTCATTGACAACTTCGCCGCCGGTGTCGCTGGCAATTTGTTCGAGCCGTTCGCGATGGATTCGTAGTTCTTTCCACTCCGCCGCATCCGGCTGAGCGGTCCATCCGGTCGCAGCCGTTCCGACACGGCTTCCATCGGCCGCCCTGACCGTCGCATCGACACGATAGGCTTGCGGTTCCTTTGACCAGTAATTGGCTTTGTAGACGCCAGCCTCCGAATCGTCCGCGTCAGCAATCATCTCGAAAGCCTCACCACCGAGCGGCGTGACCTTCAACGTCACTTTCGCGTTGTCCATCGGCAAGTAGCCTTCATCTCGCACGGTCACGATCACATCGGCGGGTTGGCTGGGATCGGGATTGACCTTCACGGTCGCCTCGACTCGGCGCGGTACATCACCGACCAACCAATGCGCAAGTTGACGCCAAGTTTGCGCCGGGTCATCTCGTTGATCTTGTCTGCGTCGCATCGACCAGCGCCACAAATCACCAATCGGCATCGCAGCGGTGCGTCCTTTGCCAAAACGTTGGGTGACAAGTGCCGGCGCCGATTTCCGGCCAGCCAGCGGAACCACTGCTAACGTGGAGGCACCCGGTTTCGGATCACCAACAGCATTGAGCGTCGTGAAGGGGGGCATCGCTTTGAGCCGATCCTGTTCTGCCTCTTCCTTGTCACGCAGTCGTACCCAAGGTTGCAGCATCCCCTCGCGAGTGATTTCGATACGGTAGGCTCCTGGACGACTTTCGTTGTCACCGCGCGCCGCGTAGACCGCCGACAAATCGCCAAGCGGGCTATCTGCAAACGCTTTTCCGGCGAAGGACTCTTGACCGCCGAGCATCAACAACCCACCGCCGCGTGATCCGACGAACTCCCGCAGCAACAGCAATTGATCCTGAGAAAAGAAATCGGACTCAATGTCATCCAAAATCACCGCCTGATACGCGAACAGCTCATCGGCAGCTTCAGGAAAACCATCACTCAACTCCTCGGATTCCTTGACTCCCAAACGGATCATCACCGCTTCGTCATACTGCTCAGCGATTTCCTCTTGGTCGTCCCCCAGTCCTTGGAACAACGGGTTGCTACGAGAGACACCCTGATCGCGAAAACTAAACTTGAGCTCTTTCTTAGCGATTCGCATTAACCCGACCAACTGAATTTCTGCATCCTCCGATAGCGCCCGGCGCAGGAATTTGAACTCCCAATTCGGTCGCCCAGCAACATACAGAATACGGTAAGGCCCTGATTTTCGATCAACGGTAATGATCCGCTCATTGTTGACAAGCGTCGCTTCGGTCGTTGTCCGCGGCAGCGACGTTGCGGTCGTCGCTTCGACCGCTTCACGGTCTGCTTCGGTAAAGACAACGGCGCGATAGAACAGGACACCGCTGGATTTTGGACGAAATCGAAACGTCACTTCGACCGGTTGTCCCGACGCCTCGGGGACAACCGATTGTTCCTCGATCAGCGTCCCAGAGCCGATTTCACGAAGTTGGACGATCAGTTGCGTGCTTCCCATCGCGACGCTTTCCACTTGAACACGCAATGTCATCGGCGCCGATTCGAAATCCGTTTGCCTGACGCTGACATCCGTAATGCGGACATCGCGGATGTCGCTTTCTCGACGGGGAAGTACCGGATAGACGGGAAATCCTAACTTGGACCAATCAAAATCGGCCGTCGGTGTGTCGGTGACGTTGCCGTCCGTAAAAAGCAAGACGCCGCCAACCGGACGAGACGCAAATCGAAGCCCCAATGCCTCGATGCTGGCTGAGAGTGACGTCGCATAGCCATCGAGTGGCAAATCGAACGAACCCGACGAGATGCTCTTCAGACGTGAATCGAACGAGTAACGTCGAACATCGAAGTCTTGTTCTAGTCGGTCGACCCAGGTGTTGCCGCTGGTCAATAAACGCTGAGCGCGTTCGCCGCGACTCTCCGAAGCATCATTGGGTTTCAACTGCATGCTTTGACTGTTGTCGACGATGATTGGAAAGACGTTCGACTTCGGACGAGGCCGAGTCCCATTTTGCATCGGCTCGAGTAGACAAACCGCGATCAAAGCGATGGCGAGAATTTTGGAAATCGCCGCGAGCATTCCGACCACGCCGACAGGTCGATTCCGTGAGTAGTTCCAGATCGTTAACGCGGTCAAGACGACGGCGACGCCGATGACCGGAATCATCCAATCGGCCGACCCCCAAAAGATATCGGCAAGCATTTCGATCGTCGCGATCATCACTAGCGACCACTCCCCAAGTTTTCGTAATAGCGGCGAACAGCATCCGAATACTGGTCCGGTACAGGGTCGCGATCGATTGGGACGAGCGAGTTCTTTTCCGCAGAACGACGCATCAGTTCCTCTTGAACATCACGGCGAAGTTCTCGAAGCGGCTCGGCAATCATTTCGTCGACAAGATCCCATTGAGGATTCTTCGATTTGCGTTGTAGATCGACCCGCACGTCACGCGCCCGATCGCGAATGCGGTTTGCACGCGAACGAAGTTCCGGTGAATCAAGCATTTCTTCGACATCACGCAAGCGGTCCGTCCATTCGCGAAAGCCATCACCGGTCAGTGGGGATCCACTGGCCGATTCATTCGGGCTATCGGCCGCGAACTGGCTTAGCCCCCCGCTACGCGTTCCCGATTGTTGCGATTGGGATTGTTGCTGTTGTTGTCGTTCTGAGGTCGGTTGGCCCCCATCGCTGGGCTGCGAACCGTCGCCGGGTTGTTGGGATGGACCATTTCCAGGTGTCGTCGGGGGGCGCTGATCCCCTTCGCTTCGCGGGTCACCTTGGGACTGCCCAGCATTCTGCGACTCGGTCGATTGAGAATCGTCTTCACTCCTTTCCCCGCTTTCCCCACTCGATCCCTGCTGCGGTGAACGCCCTTGCTGGGGCTCGTCGGCTTGGTTCGATTGAGGATTTGGGTTGGACGGGTCATTGGATGGCGAAGACCGTGCGGATTCCATTTCCTTTTCCAAATCTCGGGTCAGCTGTTCCAATTCTCCGAGCGACCGCCGGAGCCCTTCGGTCTCGTCGCCGAGCACGGCGGTGGCTGCGGCTTCAAGATCCTCACGTAGGCCCTCAATCCCTTCTGCGGCCATCTGTTCCGTCTCTTGAGCTTGTGCGGCGTAGCCTCGTCTCAGCAGTTCGTTGGTTTGTCCCAAACGCCGGTCGATTTGCCGCTGTTCCGATTGTCGGAACGAATCGTACAACTTTTCGGCCAATAGCGGCTCGGCGTCCTCGGCTTCTTCGACCGTTGTCTGCATTTGCTGCTGCAGCTCCGACAACCTCTTTCGTTGTTCCGCGATCTTCGCTTCGATTTCTTGACGGCTCTCCCCTTCACGCAGTCCCGGCGTGGGTTGCTGTTCCGATTCGGTCATGGCCTCTGACAAGGCACGTTGTTTCTCGTCCAACTGCTGAACCTGATCGCGCATTTGTCGAACCGCATCATTGAATTGACCAGCGGATTGACGGCGAAATTCATCTCGCATTTGCTCGAACTCGCGTTCCGCTCGCTTGCCCGAGGTGAGTGCCTTGGATGCGTCGTTTTGCTCAAGGGCTTCAGCAGCTTGGCGAACGTTTTCTCGAGTTTCTTGCAATTGCTGATTGGCTTGCTGCATCGCTGCTTGATTTTCGGGTTGCTGCATCCGTTCCGACAACTCATCCGTTTCCCGCAGCATGTCTTGTTGCTGTTCTCGAAGTCGTTGCAACTGTCGTTGGACCTGCTCTTTCTGCTCAGGAGTCTTGGCTTGCTCGAGTGCCGATTGCAGCTGAGCCAATTGCTCGTTCAAGTCCTCTTGTCGGCGAGCCAGTTCCTTGAGCCGACTTAGGATTTGGCGGTTCTCGCGTTCGGCTTGCTCTTGAGGATCGTTCGCTTCGGCCTGGTTTTGCGTTTCATAACGATTTTCATTTTGCTCTAACTCAAGATCATCCAGTTGCTGTTGGCGTCTTTTCTGCGAGGCGCTTGAACTGCTGCTCTGGTTTTGTCTTTGAGAACGCGTCACCTCAAACTCTCGAGCTCGCAACTTCAAGAGCCCCGAATAGCTTGCTTGTTCTGCTGACAATGCTTGTTGCAAGGGTGAAGTCTTGTTGTCCCCCAGCGCAATCTCCAATTGCGTAACCGCCTCACTCATCTGGCTTCGAATGCTGTCGGCGATCGCGATCGATTTGGCATCGCTAAGCTTGGAAGCCAAATCTTCCAGCAATCCGAGTGCTTCGCGTTGTCCCTCGACCAATAAGGCAACACTCTCGCCCGCCCCCTCGCCAAGTTGATTCTCGGTTTCGTCGCGGATCACTCGCCAAGTCGCATTCATGACTTCTTTTTGAAGTTCCGCCAATTCTTCCGCCTCCTGGCCATTGGGGCTTTGCTGCGCCGATGGCGGACCATTGGGTGGTGGTTCTCCTTCACGAAAAATTTGTTCGAACGGGCGTACTTCGGCAAAGTACATATCGCTTTGTGTCCTGCGTGGCTGTCCATCCGGTCCGATATCTTCGGCCCAAAAATGATAGGCAAACAATTGATCGGGTTCTGCTTTCAGCTTTTCGAATTCAACGAGGTGTTCGATTGTTTCGGTCGCGCCGCGCGGGACATCGCGTTTTAAAATGATCTCTTCGTTTTGCCCCGCAAACGTATAGGAAAGTCCGGCCCGCTGAACACCAAAGTCATCGCTGGTTTCGACGACGATCGGAAACTCTTCGAGCGGCGACACCGTTGCATCGCCTGCTTGCTTTAGTTTGAGTTCGGGGGCCTGGTTGGGCAAAACGGTAGCAACCCATTGCGGAGGGTACTTGTTTTCGCGGCCAGCATCGTCAATCAGCCGCACCTTGAATCGGCGTGTTTCATCCATGGTGAACCCCACCGACCACGTATTGGTCGTGTCCTCCGTTGCTACCAGAGGTAACGTCACTCCGTCTTCTGCAATCAGTTCAGCGGTGCGAACCGACTTGTTCAAGAAGCAGGTCCAGGTCAATTGGGTTCCTTCCACCGCAGCGACTCGGACGGTGTCTTCAATGTGCCTCGCGGGCAACCCCGTGTAATCAGGAAACTCCAAATCAGCATCACTTCTCAGCACGGCGGGGAAATCGAAGACATCGACCGAATAGGTGTCGCTTGTCCAAACAGGCGTGGTGATCCGATAATCAAGCGGTGCATCCACCGCAGCGATGAATGCCGCTAAGATCGGATCGTTTAAGTTTTGAGTCATCGTTAGCCGCCGTTGGGTGCCGTCCTTTGCGGTCAACAACAGCTCGCCATCGGTTGGAGCGACCTCATCGCCCTGTCTACTCTGACCTTTTCCACTCGAACCTCGTTCAGCGCCGGACCGTAGCCCCTCGAATCGCGCCGTAATGACCAAGCTGCTGCCGCGTTCAATTTCCGTATTTCCAGGTTCGACGGTCACGTTGAGAGGCATGATGCGTTTGGAACTGGCTCCGGCGTCGCGGGTCAACCCTTGCGAAATGAAAAGGGTCGCGAGCACGGCCCCCATCATCACGGTCGCACTGGCACCTAACAGCCGGCTCATGACCAATTGACCGCTTGGCACGGTGTCGGGCCAGCGATAGATTCGAGAGTGGTCGTAGGCTTCGCGAACGACTTGCCGTTGCAGAAAACCGAGTGGCTCGGTTTGGTTCGCTAGGGTCACCGCGGTTAGCAAGCGCTGCTGCAGGCTGGGAAACTGATTTTCGATTCGCGTGGCAATGCCACGCTCGTTTGTATAACTGCGTCTTGACAAAACGTAGGCCAGCAAGAGTCCAAGCATGCCAATGGCGGCCAAGGCGATCGCCGAGTTTGAACCTGAAATTTGTCCCGAACGCGCAGCGGGTAAAAGCATTGCGCCGACCACAGCAACGGCCATCGCAATCACCGCGGCTGACCAGCCAAAACAGCGTTTGCGAAATCGGTCGGTGACTTGGTCGATCCGATGGCGTAGTGCATCACTCATGAGCCAATCCTTTTCTGCGACCGCTGTAGAGGGTTTCGGCGGCAATCAACGCTAACGCCGCTAAAATGAGCCATTGCCAAACCTTTTGGCTTTTTTCGAGTTCCACGTCACGTAGTTGACGTGCATGGGTTTCCGCTTCCGCTACCGACGTCGTCTTGCCTGTCACGACACCGAACCGTTGCAGCGAATCGAAGTCCATCGGATCGGTTTGACTTTCGGCCGGGTCCAGGTTGACGGCAAACCGGTGACGGTCGTCGCCATCGACGTATTGATAAACCCCAGGCCGGTCGATCTGTTCCGCCGTTGATGTCGAGGCGAAATCGAAAGTCGAACCGTCTGGTTTGACGATTTTTGCGGTCGGTGTGGGGGCGAAGGAAACGGGATCGCCTACGAAATAGGAGGGACGGGTTGCCGGTCCACGCCGCCCGGCCTCGAAAAACTGAAACATCAAGGGGATAAACTTCGTGGACAAAGCCAACTGACTGACCCGCGGTTGCCAACCCGCGGTCAAAATCCAAACGCGTCCTTGCCCCACCTCGATCTCGACAATCGCAGGATCGCCGTCGTCGAAGGTGGCCAAAACGCTGGCCGACTCGGGGATCCCTTTGATGGTTTGGTGAGCCCAAAATCGGATCTTGGAAAAATCGTTGAACTGGGGATCGGACATCGTCAAAAACAACGGATGGTCAAATGCGATCGACGACAGCATCACATAGTCATCGATTTTCGCCTCCGACACCTGGATCGGATCCACCGCGGCGACTTGAGCGATGGACGATGCCCAACGAGCGTTCTGATCGGCAAGGACCAATAAAACGCTGCCACCGCGTTCGGCATAGCGGTGAATCTGGGTTGCCTCCGCTTCGGTCGCCGGCTTGCTCACGACGACCAACGGAAGGGGCGTCTCATCCGCCTCGAGCGTTGGAAACGTCTCGACTCGCTCGGTTGATACGGTACGCCGCGAGTTGGAAAAAGGGACACGGTTCAAATAGTAAAACAAGCTATCCCGAGGCGCGGTTGTGTCGGAATCGTCGCCGAGATAGAGCACTCGCGCGAGTTCGATTTTTGGGGCGGCAAGGAACCGCTGATTGTCGAACGGATGATCGTCGCCGCGAAGAACCAAAGACGTCGTCTCGGGTGTCGCCGCAGGCACCATGAGCACACGCGACTGGCCGGGCGGAACGGTAACGGGAATCTCGGATCCGGCGGAAGGTTTGTCCGTTTGCCATGAGAGGCGAAATTGTGATTGTCCGGCGTCGGCCGAGTTCGACACACGCACTCGCGTACGGTCCACGCCATCGTCTCTTTTTCGGTTGGCAGCGGGATCGTTCACGTCGGACAACACTTGCGCCCAGGCGTTCGTTGCCTTTGTGGGTTGAACCCGTCGCAGATCAACCTTGATTTGTTCTGGCCAACCGTAGGACTGCAAACTCTCGATCTCGCTGCCCGATTGCAGGTCGCTGACGAGAACCAAGGTCGCTTGCGTCGGCAGCGGGTCCGTACTGGTTTCCGCGTCGGCCTCTTCATCGGCTTGCATCTGCAACACGACATCGGCGCTGTACCGCAAGGCTTGGCCCAACTGCGTCGCTCGCCAGGAGGGTTTCAGTCCGTTGACCCTTTGCATTGCCGCATCCCGCCGTTGCGGAGGGGTCAGACTCTGCGATGGGTCGTAGCGAAAGACCTGTTCGGGGCGGTTGTCGAAAGTGACGATCGCCAATTGATCCCCAGGCCCAAGTTCCTCGATGAATTCCTTCGCGATACGGACCGCGCTCGACCAGATTCCGGCTCGCTGCATCGAAGCACTGGTATCGATCATCAAGACAAAGCGGCGGCCGAACGACTTGACATCGGCATTGTCAGCCGTTCGAAAGAAGGGCCGCGCAAACGCGGCGGCAAGCAGTAGGATTGCCAATGCACGCATCAAAAGCAGTGGCCAATTCTCCAACCGACTGCGGCGAGTCAAGCGTGGTGGTGTCGGCCGCAGAAACATCAACGAACTGAACGACACCGAACCTTTGGGTTGTTGGCGAATCAGGTGAAACAGGATCGGCAGTCCGATTGCCAACGCACCGAGAAAGAAAACGGGCGCAAGCAGACTCATTTTCCACCTCGTTCGCTGTTGACGGCACCACGAGCCGAACGAGCCAGCATCCCTGACCGGGCGGTACCACGCGTCCGACGCTGTTGCGATTGGACCAAATGGAACAACGAATCGTCGAGCGGTTGGTCGGTTACCATCATGTGCAGATCGACGGCCAGCGAATCGCAAACCTGTTGCAATTGATGTTTGTGTTCGTCAAACGCCCGTTGATAGACATCGCGAGCCGCATCGGGATCGAGATACATCTCGCGGCCCGATTCCATATCGACCACCATGCTTGGTGCATCCAAATGGAACGTGACCTCCGAGGGGTCGAGGATCCGCAGGATGCCGACCTCATGTCCGCGCGATCTCAAGTAAGCCAAATTGGTCCGCAGCGTGTCAACGGGTGTCAGTAAATCGGAGATCAAGATCACTAAACCGCGTCGGCCCACCAGGGATGCAATCTGTTTCAGCGGAGCATCGATATCCGTTCCTTTACCGCTCAGAGGACGAGACAGAACACCCAGCAGCTGATGCAAGTGTCCCGGTCGACGGCGAGCGGGAATGTAGTCGGCAACTTGTTCGTCGAACGTCAACACGCCAACGCTGTCTCGCTGCAGCGTTAAGAAGTAGGCGAACGTCGCAGCCAAGGTTCTGGCATAATCGATCTTGGAATACTCGAGCGACCCGAACCCCATCGATTGGCTTTGGTCGACCACCAAGTAGCAGCGGCGGCTTGTTTCGTCTTCAAACTTCTTGATGAAGTACCGATCGCTCCGTGCAAACCGCTTCCAATCGAGTCCACGGAGGTCATCGCCAACCGAGTAGGGACGGTATTCGGTAAACTCGACCGACGATCCGTGCAGTGGACTGCGGTGCAGGCCATTGAAAAAACCTTCGACGATCGTTTTAGCGCGAAGTTGCAAATTCTTGATTCGCATCACGGCCGAAGGATCAATCGAACCACGCTGCATCGGCGTGGACGCATCCGATTGGGGGCTTGGGATAAGGGTCATTCGTTTCCGGTTGTCGAGACGGTTTCCAGCAATTGATCAATGACATCTTCGATGGTGACACCCTCGGCTTCGGCCTTGTAGCTCAGCAGCACCCGATGTCGAAGGGCAGGATGAGCAAGCGCTCGGACGTCATCGTGCCGAACGTGCGCGTTGCCGGCCAGCAGGGCTCGCGCTTTTGCGCCAAGCACCAGCGTCTGTGCGGCGCGAAGTCCGGCCCCCCAGCTAACCCAGTGGTTGATAAAATCGGGCGTGCCCTCACGTTCGGGCCGTGTCGAGGAGGCCAGTCGGACCGCATAGGCGCCCACCTCTTCGGCAATCGGGACGCGGCGGACGGCTGCGTGGAACCGCATCACATCCTCGCCGGTAAAAAGCGGCTCGATCGGTTCGGAACGCCCCGAGGTGGTTTGCATCACGACCGCCAATTCTTGGTCCCTGGGAAGGTAGTCAATCAGGACGTTGAACATGAACCGGTCGAGTTGAGCCTCCGGCAAAGGGTAGGTCCCTTCCATTTCGATCGGGTTTTGAGTCGCCAGCACAAAGAAAGGCTCATCAAGTTCATAGCGATGCCCGGCTGCGGTGACCTGATGTTCCTGCATCGCTTCGAGCAAGGCGGCCTGTGTCTTGGGTGGCGTGCGATTGATCTCGTCCGCCAAAATCACATTGGCAAAGATGGGGCCTTTCACGAACGTCATGCGGCGGTGACCATCGGCGGCATCTTCCAAAATTTCCGTTCCCGTGATGTCAGCGGGCATCAAGTCGGGAGTGAATTGGATTCGCTGAAAATTCAGGTGAAAGATCTTGGCAACGCTGCGCACCAGCAACGTCTTGGCTAACCCTGGGGCTCCGGTAATCAAGCAATGACCGCCGGCCATCAAACAGATCAACAACTGTTCGATCACATCATTTTGGCCGACAATGGCTTTCGACAACTCGGCGGCAATTCGATCGCGTCCTTCGCGAATTTGATGGACGACTTCCGCTTCTTGTTCCATGGACAACGTTTCGGTGCTCATCGAGTTCCCTTATTGAATCGATCGACGCTCTAAGTCGATCGACGATGTGATTCGACACTTATCGGTTTGGGCACCACACCGAGCCTTCCGGGTGGCCTGACGAATCGATAGTAAGACGTCTTGAAAAGTGGGGCGCGCGTTCTGCGCCCTCCCCCTCGCTGCGTTCGACCCCTCCCGCTTGCGGGAGGAGTGGATTACCTCTCCCTTGGGAGAGGTCGAGCGCAGCGAGGGAGAGGGTTTCTTGGCACCCAATTGACTTGCTCCCTACGACCCCTTTCGAATCGTTGATACTATCCATCGGTCTCCAAACTTGCACCGATTCGTCAGGCCGAGCATTCCAGCGGGTGCCAAAACATTCGTCATTATATCGCCAATGGCAACCGAGCGGCGTTTTCTCTCGAAACGGCCCAAACGCACCGTTCTGACGGCATTTCAGGCCGTCGTACGCCGGATGGGTTCACGAAAGGTCTCCTTCGGATATTTCGGGCGGCTATTTTTGCGGCTCAACCTTCATCGTCGCGGAGTTTGGCGAGGACCGTTAGGTCTTCCAGGGTCGAGGTGTCTCCCGCGACCTCGTTTCCGGATGCAATGTCTCGCAACAATCGACGCATGATCTTGCCACTTCGAGTCTTGGGCAGCGTTGAGGTGAATCGCAAGTCATCGGGTTGAGCGAGTGCGCCGATCTGTTTCCGCACGTGCAGCAACAGTTCTTGACGCAATGCCTCGTCCGGTTCTCGGTCGCGGATGGTGACAAAGGCCGCAATCGCCTGGCCTTTCAGTTCGTCCGGTCGACCCACAACCGCCGCTTCGCAAACCGCTTCGTGACTGCACAAAGCACTTTCCACTTCGATCGTGCTGAGCCGATGTCCTGAAACGTTGATCACATCGTCAATGCGCCCCATGATCCAGTAATAGCCATCGCTATCTTTCCGCGCATTGTCCCCGGTCAGGTATTTACCGGGCACGGTCGACCAATACTGTTGCACGAAACGATCTTCGTCACCCCAAATACCGCGCAACATTCCCGGCCACGGTTTGGAAATGCAGAGCATGCCGCCATGTTGGTCGTCCACCGCATTTCCTGTCTCGTCCACAATCACAGGCACCACGCCCGGCAACGGACGGGTACACGACCCTGGTTTGGTGGCGGTGATCCCCGGCAACGGGCTCATCATGATGCCGCCCGTTTCGGTTTGCCACCACGTATCGACGATCGGGCATCGCTCGTTACCGATCTTTTTGTGGTACCACATCCATGCCTCGGGATTGATCCCTTCACCGACGCTACCCAGCAATCGCAAGCTCGACAAATCGTGCTTGTCGACATGCTCGTCCCCCCATTTAATGAAGGCCCGAATGGCGGTCGGCGCGGTGTAGAGGATGGTCACTTTGTACTTTTCAACCAGTTCCCAAAACCGATCTTCGGCGGGAAAGTTTGGCGCGCCTTCATACATCAAACAGGTCGCCCCAGCCGACAAGGGGCCATAAACGATGTAGCTATGTCCGGTGATCCAGCCACAATCGGCGGTGCACCAAAAGATGTCGTCCTCGCGATGGTCAAAAACCCACTCAAACGTTCGTTTGGCCCACAAATTGTAACCCGCGGTGGTGTGACGGATCCCCTTCGGTTTTCCCGTGCTGCCGGAGGTGTACAGGATAAACAGCGACGCTTCGCTATCCATCGGCACAGCGGGGAAATCATCGGATTGCGTATCGACCACATCATGCCACCAAACATCGCGCGGCTGTGTCATCGAAACGTCGTCGTTGCCCACGCGACGGAGTACCAGACAATGTTCGACCGTCGGCGATTTGGCGAGGGCTTCATCGACGGTTTCTTTTAGCGGCAACACCTTGCCGCGACGATAAAGTCCGTCGGCGGTGATCACCAATTTTGCTCCGGCGTCATTGTTGCGATCTGCGATCGACTCGGCACTGAAGCCCGCAAAGATGACGGAATGGACGGCACCAATGCGGGCGCACGCCAACATCGCGATCGCCAATTCTGGCGTCATCGGCATGTAGATGCTGACGACGTCGCCTGCGGAAATCCCCAGTTGTTTTAGTCCCGCTGCACACTTGCTCACTTCGCTGCGAAGCTCCGCATAGCTGAGCGTACGCTCGTCACCCGGTTCACCCTCCCAGATGATCGCCGTGCGGTCGCCGCGGCCCGCGTCAATGTGCCGATCCAAACAGTTGTAGCTGGCGTTGGTTTTGCCATGAACGAACCACTCCGCGTGGGGCGGGTCCCAGCGGCAGACTTCGTCGAACGGTTCGAACCAATGCAGATGCTCGAGTGCTTCGGATCGCCAGAACTCTTCCGGTTGTTCGGCGGCCCGACGGTACATCGATTCATATTGTGCTTGCGATGAAAAGACCGCTTGCTGAGAAAACTCGGCAGGGGGCGGGAACAGCCGATCTTCGATCAAAACATGGTCGATTTGGCCTGAGGAGGAGTCAGTCATAGAAACGCTTTCCAGAAAAGATGAAGTCAAAATGAGATTTCCGTCGCGCGGCTCGCCCGCAACCGGTTCCAGCGATGGATGCCCGCGACCGGCCGGATCCGAAAAACCACCGCAAAACCAACCTTCTACCTACGGCAACAGCCGTGGCGGGTTCAAAATCAGTGTAACGCAATTTCCAAAGCGATTGGGATTCCAGGCGACGGGGCCACGAGACTTGGCGGTTAAGATAGAATACTTGCGACGAAGCATTGTCCGCCTTGACCCAGTGACAGGAATAAATCGATTGCGAATTGTCTGCCTACTCTTGATTGTCGGATCGCTGGTGGGCGTTGGCTGTGACGCCAAGCTGCGGTCGACCAATGCCACCGGAGCGGACGGGGCCACCGGAGCGGACGGGGCCACCGGAGCGGACGGTCAAGCAAACAGCGGAGCGGCGGGAACGCTGTCCGAGCAAACGGCCGCTGGACCGACCGTGGCACCGCCTCAGGCCGAGACCACCGCGGCCCCTGCTGCCGAACTTGAGCAAACTACAACGCAAACCACGAAGGAACCCATGAAGGAATCTATGAGCGATTCTGAGAACGCAAGCAAAGCCAACTACAATCCGCTGACGGCCGAAGAGGCTCGCGTGATCTTGCACAAAGGGACCGAAGCGCCGGGGATCGGCGAGTACACGTCCACGAAGGATCCGGGAACCTACATTTGCCGTCGCTGCAACGCACCGCTGTACCGCTCGGACACCAAGTTCGAGAGCCATTGTGGATGGCCCAGTTTTGACGATGAAATCGACGGTGCGGTCGACCGGCACACCGATGCCGATGGCCGACGCATCGAAATTGTTTGCCACAATTGCGGCGGGCATCTCGGACATGTGTTCGAAGGCGAGCGTTTTACGCCGAAAAACACGCGGCATTGTGTCAATTCCCTCTCGATGCGGTTCATTGCCGAGGGTAAAGAAGTGCCGCCAACGATCACCGAGGAATGAGGTTTCCGCCCCGCCACTCCCTTTTGTGAACTATCATTGTGGGTCGTCAGCCTTTATCGCCGGATCGTTTTTCAGTGGATTGTGATTTGTGACTCGCGTTCTTCTCACCGCGTTCGAGCCGTATGATCGGTGGCCAGAAAACAGTAGCTGGCTAGCGCTCGTCGAGTTGACACGATGGTACGATGGCCACGCCGAAATCGTGACCCGTCGCTATCCGGTCGAGTTGACGGGGATGAGCGAACGGCTGAAGAAGGATCTGCAGGACGACTACGATCTCGCGATTCATCTTGGCCAATCCCCAGGATCCACCCTGATCAAGCTCGAGTCGATTGGTTTGAACGTGCGCAGCGACGGCACCGTTTTGCTTGACAATTCACCCGCTGCCTACCGATCCCCACTGCCGCTCGATCGGTGTCAGCGTTCGCTTGTCGATGCGGGAATCCCCTGCGAGGTCTCACATCACGCGGGAACGTACCTTTGCAACGCCGCCTTGTACCTCAGCCAGCACTACTCGCGTTCGTTTGGGATGCGAACTCAAAGCGCATTCATTCATCTGCCGCTTTCCCCCGCCCAAGTCGCGCGCGACGGCGAACGCTTAGCCAGTATGAGCACACCGATGGTGAGTGCGGCGTTGGCGATGATTGTCGAACAACTGAACCAATGTGTGATCAGCGCTTAGCATCGCGGGGTCAATAGCGAACGTCGTGGACTTCGCCAGAAGTCCCTAAGAACATTTGAGTTACCGATTTCTGGCGAAATCCACTACCCCCAAATTTAATGCTGACGGTCCACTAGCTTGTTTTTTTCGACCGTCGCTTTTTTCGTCGCGTTACGATCGAAACGATCACGGGAACGACCGTCAGCGGAACGACGACCCAGGTGAGAAGCAGCGAAGCTCGTGGTGGAGAGAGCGGGTTCTTCGCCGTGAAGACAACGAATGCGTTGTAGGTGGCGTAGTAGAGAAGAAACAGTGCACCTTCCCAGCGACGGATGATATTGCCGTCCATGAAAACCGGTAAGCAGATGACGGCGACGGCAACCATCACCGGAATGTCGAATTGGATCGCGGATGACGCCACGTTCACGCCTGCCGGCGATACAGTGGCTGTCAAACCGAGAACGCAGAGCAGATTGAACATATTGCTGCCGACGACGTTTCCTACCGCAATATCGCGTTCGCCACGGTAACTGGCGACAATCGACGTCACGACTTCCGGAAGCGAAGTGCCGATGGCGACGATTGTCAACCCGATCACTAATTGGCTGACCCCCAATGCCGTCGCGATCGTCGTTGCCCCGCCGACCAACCATTTTGACCCCAGCCCAAGCAGCACCAATCCCCCGACCACAAAAGCGACGTTCAAAAGAAGCGATTGCTGGGTCGATAGCCCCTTTTCTAACTCGGGTCGATGCGGAAAATCCTCGGCAAATTCTGGTTTGGCGTTTCGATTCTCACTGCGACTCTTGCGAATACAGTAGGTGATGTAGGCGATCAAGGAGCCGAATAGCAGCAGCCCCTCGCCGCGTGAAATCGATCCATCGGAGGCCATGAACCAAACGGTGATCGACGAAACAATCATCACCGGAACGTCAAGCCGCACCAATTGACTTGAAACGACCAACGGTGTGATGATCGATGCCGCCCCCAAGATGAATAGAACATTGATGATGTTGCTGCCGACGACGTTGCCCACCGCGACGTCTGCGTTGCCACTCATCGCCGCTTGCAAACTCACCCCGAGTTCTGGCGCGCTGGTGCCAAAGGCTACCACCGTCAAACCGATCACCAAGGGCGAAATCCGTAGCGTCGCGGCAATCGCTACCGCACCGCGAACCAATAATTCGCCACCGCCGACAAGACAGGCAAGCCCCAGCGTTAACTGGCACGCCACCCACATCGATTCGCTCAAGCTTGTGTTCTTTCAAAAAGAGTCATCATTCAACACATCCCATCCTCAATTTCAGCTCCATGAAATCTCGACCTGTTGATGCGAGTCAGGATGCTTGGGATTAAGCGTTTGCAGTTCAAGGTGAAGCGAATCGTTGCTCATTCGTGCGGAAACCCAACCGTTGGGCAGTCCTTGGCTAAACAGATAGGCAACCGGTGGCAAGTTCACTAATTTAATATGTCTTCGCTCTTCGACATTCCACTTGTGACTGTGGCCATACAGGAAGCCGCGTACGTGCGATCGGTTGTCCAAGACGTCAAAGAACGCTGCCGTGTCCGAGATCCCGGACCACGGTTTCCCCGGTTCAGGTTCGGTGTACTGTGGCGTATGGTGGGCCATCACGATAGCGGGCTTGTCACGGCGGGCATCAAGTTCTCGAGCAAGCCACTGCAACTGCTCGTTGCCGACTTCACCGGTCACAACATTGACTTGCGTTAACGTGTCGAGCAAGAACCAATTGACGAATTCACATTCCAGCACACTGACGTGTTTGCTCGCGACCGCCGCGGCGGCGGGACGCTGTTCGCTAAACGTTTCGTACAACGCTGTGCGATCGTCATGGTTGCCCATCGTGACGTGAAGCGAAATCCCAAGATCATCCAGCGGTGCGAGGCAATTCGCCAGATTGGCATAGTCCGTGGGCAAACCTTTCAGGTAGGCACAGTCGCCGTTGATCAACAGGTTCGCGGGACGAACCGAAAGGCTGCTGATTTGCGAAATCACATCATTCAAGTTGTCGGTCATGTTGACGCCATGCGCCTCGACCGAGGGGTTCCTGGGGATATGGGTGTCCGAAAGCAGCGCGATGAGGTTCTTGTCGATCGCAGGAGAGCGGGTTGATTCGGATGCGGCGGAAACGCGATCGTGAGAAGCCAAGAAGGCGACGGTTCCGGCCGCCGAAAGACTGCGCAAAAAGGTTCGACGGGACTGGGATGCAAAATGAATGGGCATGATCGGTGTCTCCCGATATTTGACAGGGTGTGGGGTAGCGATGGGGTGGGCGGAAATTCAGCGATTCCTTTCTGATCATACCGCAATCCTTGCGGGACGCTAAAGGGAGTCACACCGGCCCCAGACCGGCCAGCGTCGCTGGGGCTGCGGAACGCTTCGACCGTCAAAAACACTTGGGCTCTCCCACGGAATGGGTGGACAGCTGTTTGCCCTGTCATGCCTAAGAAAACCGCCAGCCTGGATACGATCACCCACCCATTCCGTGGTCGTCCGGTTTTTAAGTTGTTAATTAAAAAAGACTTACAAGATTGACCTCTTCGCACAGCACCACGTTGACGCGGACGCTCGGGGGAAGATCCTTCGAGCCAACGAATACTATCCTTCTCGGAGATGGGGGGACTACGTCGCTTGTCCGATTTTTGCGAAGGTGTAAGCTTACTGAGGCTCTTGCGCACCTAGGTTTTTTGGCTCATCCGGCGGAAGCGTGCGCAGGAGGTTTTCGAGGCATCTCTCCGGTGTCCCATGATTGCTGGCAGGAGCTATTTTCACTGGTTATCGTGCAGTTGCCGGTAGAAACGGAGTCGAGCTCTGCAGAGGTGCAACTTGACAAGGGATATCCCGGTCGACGGTGCGCCAAGGGTGCTACCGGTTCCCGGCGGACGACCGACCGTCGGGGACTCTTTTCTAAGAGATCATTGGACACCGGAGCCATACCTCCAAAAAACCTTGAGTCTGGGTTCCGCGCGTTTCGGTCGGATGAGCCGGTTTTTTGACCGAGGAGTCCGAGAGCCACCCCGCCCATGAACCGCACCTCCGTGCAACAGGCTTTCCCATGTTCGCAGCACCAGCGCGAACCGCAAGGCAACAATCATTCGCAGCGGTTTGTCGAAAGACCAGAGCGAAATCTCGTCACCTACCCCGCAGATGTATTAGACAGCACCCGAGATGCGCGGTACAACGAGCCGCGCAGAGGGAGATGTCGAGCGCAGCGAGGGAGAGGGTTTCCTGGCACCCCATTGACTTGCTCCATACGACCACTCTCGAATCGGTGTTACTTTCCATCGGTCTCCAAACCCCCACCGATTCGTCAGGCCACCCACTCGGGAGGGGCTGGCTGGGGTGACCCTACCCGCGAGACCATGACCCCGAAGGGCGTCGCGGCTCATCCTGCGTTCTCTGCGACCCGCTTCGGGGTCGAAAAGCTGATTTTCATTCTCAACCCCAGATGCGGTATCCGCGATCTGGGGCTCATTGCTGAAATGCCTTCGGCAGGATCAATGAAACAAACCTTGCAGTGATGAATTCGATGCCCCCAAGCGGTTCGACTCCAGAGCCCAGTCCATTACAGTGTTAACGATTCACTGCACGGGATCCTCCTTTAGCCAGCCAACGCCACGTGATCACCTCTGAATTTGATGTCGTTATCTTTGACTGCGATGGGACGCTGGTCGACAGCGAGCCCATCACCACGCGCGTACTGGTCGAGTATGCCGGCGAATTCGGTTTTGAGATGCAATTCGCGGACGCGCTGGCGATGTTCGCTGGCGTCGATATGCCAGCGATCCGGGCCTACATCGAATCGCAAATTGGAGCCAACTTGCCAGAGGGGTTTACGGAGGAGTTCCGCCGCCGTCAAGAAATCGAACTTCGACGCCAGCTCCAACCGATTGCGGGTGCCCGCCAGCTTTTGGAGGTCATGCAACTTCCATTTTGCCTTGCCTCGAACGCGCCTCACAAAAAGATTCGCATCAATCTGGAGGTCACGAATCTGGCTTCCTTTTTTCCGCTTGAGCGATGCTTTAGTGCGTACGACATTGACACTTGGAAACCCGACCCTGCATTGTTCTTGTACGCGGCCGAGAAAATGGGCGTTGACGCCTCGCGTTGCATCGTGGTGGAAGATAGCGAAGCCGGCGTTCGAGCAGGCATTGCTGCGGGAATGCAGGTTGTTGGCTACATTCCAAAGGGTTCACCCTCGTGGAGCAATGAGGTGAACGTCGTCATCGATTCGCTGACGGACTTGATCCCCATGTTGGCCGCATACGAGCCCGGATGATTCGTTGGAGTGGTAGGCTTTAGCCGATTGCGTGCTGGATCCTTGCTGAATCGGCTAAAGCCTGCGACTCCAACATGCGCAGTCTGTTATTGACTCAACCGATGTAAGCTGATTGCATTCAAAGGGTTATGGGGAATAGGTTTGGATGGATGAATAACCCGGGCTAGTATTCCGCCGCAGCTCAATTTTCGTGAAGGGCCGTTTCCTACCGGCCACACTCTCAAATGAATTGGCCGGTGGGAACCGGCCCTACTTCGAACGCCTGCCCGCAAAACAAGCTGAGACGGAATACGAGTGCAATGCATGATGAGACCGCAAAGGGATAGAATGCTATTTTCACGGCCCTCCCTTTCCGTCAACCGAAACGATTGCCTGTATGAACGCGAAACTGATTGCACTCGTCGCCATGGCTTGTGGTTCATTCGCTGCCGCGCTTGACCAGGCATGTGCCGAGGGTCCAACCGGCCCCAAGGGTCCGCTCAAATCCGAAAAGGCTTCTCACCTAGAACCGATCGATCTATCGCCTTTTGGCAGTTGCATTCATCACTGGCGCGACCTGCGCGACGAGTCACGCTTTATCCAAGTGGAAAAAGACCAGCCTTCGTATCGCCCTGAGCAGGTGCGCGAGATCGTCAACAATATTCTGCTCTTTCAACGCAGCAATGGTGGCTGGCCAAAAGACTATGACATGACTGCCGTGCTGACTGCAAACCAACGTGCCCAAGTGATTGCCACAAGAGACAACGACGACACGTCGTATGACAACGGTAATCTCCATTCTCAAGTCGCCTATCTGGCTCGTGCCGTATCGCAAGTCAATGATCCAAGATGGCGAAACGCGTGTCAGAGCGGGTTCGACTTTATCCTCAGATCTCAATACGCTCATGGAGGTTTTCCTCAGCGCTTCCCCAAACCGAACAGCTATCATGCGCATATCACTTTCAATGATGGCGTCATGATGGGGATCTTGAATGTCTTGCAGGATGCTGCCGAAGGCGCCAAGCACTTTGCATGGCTCGACGATGATCGACGCCAACAAGCTCGCCGAGCGGTTGCGAGTGGAATCGACTGCATTTTGCGTTGTCAGATTCAACGCAATGGCAAGCGAACCGGTTGGTGCCAACAACATCACGAGGAAACCTTCCAGCCACAGCCAGCACGCACGTTTGAGCTGGCTTCCCTCTGTCCGCAAGAGACGACTGAGATCGTTCGATTTCTGATGCGTGATGCTTCACCGTCCGACGAAGTGAATGAATCGGTTGATTCGGCAATTGCATGGCTCAAGACCGTTCGTCTAACCAACCTTCGAATCGAGAAGGTCAAGTCGACCCGAGAATCTTTCCTGCGTCACGATACGGACATCGATGTCGTTGTCATTCAGGATCCGAATGGAAAACCGATTTGGGCAAGGCACTATGAAATCGAGACCGATCGCCCCGTCTTTGCCGGACGCGATGGGATCAAGAAGTACGAATTGGCTTCGATCGAACGCGAACGAAGAACTGGCACCGCTTGGTATGGCACTTGGCCTCAGGCTCTCTTGGAACGTGAGTATCCGCAGTGGAGAAATCGCAAATAGGGCCACCGCAAATGGTTGCAACCCCTTTTTCGTACCAACCGGCGTCAGCAAGCACGTCCGATGCAGCAGGCTGCTCTAAAAATCACGGCGGCAGAGGAATCGTAAGTGCAAAAAAAAATCTGGAACGGATGATGTCCGTTCCAGACCCTTTGCGGCCATTCTAGGCCTCGAATACCGAAGGAGGGACTCGAACCCTCACTCCCTTGCGAGAACTGGATTTTGAATCCAGCGCGTCTGCCAATTCCGCCACTTCGGCTCTGAACGCGTTCCAAAACAGAGGCGAATCCACTCTGAAACATGTCCGAAGCGGTTAATTTGCTTGATCGAGGTTCTTTCGACAAGCCCCCTGCGGGTTTGGACCGTTGCTGCAACCGATTTGTTCGCGATTGAATCGTCGATTACAGCGATTTCGCTAGCTTGACGACGGTGTCAAATTCCTTTTTTCGCACCGGCTGAACGCTCAATCGGCTCCCTTTTTGCAAAAGCACCATCTCCTTCAAACTCGCCCGATCGCGAAGTTGCGCTAACGTCACCGGGGTGTCGAAGATCCGCTCTAACTTGATGTCGACGAGGTACCACCGAGGATTCGACGGATCGCTCTTGGGATCAAAATACTTGCTTTTTCGGTCAAATTGGAACGGGTCGGGGTAACCGCCCTTGCAGACCACCGCCGTTCCGACCACCGCAGGCTGCTTGCATGCGGAATGGTAGAACAGCACTCGGTCACCGACTTCGATTTCGTCACGCAGTAAATTGCGAGCCTGGTAGTTGCGGACCCCTTCCCAGCACGTCGTCTGGTCCACCTGAGCCGCCAAATCGTCAATCGAAAAAGTCGTGGGTTCGGTCTTCATTAACCAATATTTGATCGTCATCGGCTCGCAAATGGCAAAGTGTAGGGGATGAGCGGTTTATACGGAGACGAGGATTTTATCGCCAGTTTGGGGTCGACGGCACCCGATGAAACACCATGCGCACTGGAATGGAGCGCAATTGAACAAACGTTCGTGATCGGCGGGGTCCACCCACCGGAATCGCGAACGACGGGCCAGGGAACGGGCCAAACCACACCGTTCATATCCTTTTTAGGAAAAGGCCCGCTCACGATGAATGTCGATACGCTTCATGCTGCCCTTGGCATTTTGTTCACTGCTGTTTGGTTGATTGTCGGCCAAATTCTCGTCGGCGGTCGCTAACGCCGCTACCGCACTTCGCTGGTTGCGGTTTCACGGTACAATTAGCCAGTATCTACTCACCGACCGATTCCGGTCGACTCCATCACGCGATCGATCCACTCAGCGGGTCTCGCGCATTTGGAGAGGCTTCTTCTCTTTCGAAATACCTTAGCGATGCTTCAACCGCGACTCTGGCTCGTGCTTTCGACCTATGTCTTGCTCGGTCATGCAGCTTTGGCCCAAGATTGGCCTCAGTGGCGTGGCCCCAATGGCGACAACCACGCGGACCCGTCCACCGATGCCCCACTTCGATGGGATCTGACCACGTCGGAAAATGTCTCTTGGAAAACGGCGATCCCAGGCTACGGTCATTCGACGCCAATCGTCGTGGGCGATTCGATTTTCTTGACGACGGCCGATGAAGACGCTGGGACTCAGAGCGTCTTGAAACTGGATCGCCAAAGTGGTCGTTTGATGGACAATTGGGTTCTGCACCGCGGCACGTTGCCCGAGCGGATCCACTCGAAAAACTCCTACGCGTCGCCAAGTCCGGCATCCGACGGAGAGCGTGTGTTTGCCTGTTTCCACACCGACGATGCGATTTGGCTGACCGCTTTGACGTTCGAAGGACGCGAAGTTTGGAAAAAGAAAATCGGCGATTTCAAACCACAGCGATTTCAGTTTGGCTATGGCGCCAGTCCGATCGTCGAGGACGACTTGGTGATCGTTGCGTCAGAGTACGATGGTGCCGATAGCGGGCTGTACGCCTTGGATGTCCAATCGGGGCAAGTGGTTTGGAACGCAAAGCGACCCGTCAATTTGAACTTTGCATCCCCCATCGCCGCGACACTCGCTGGAAAGCGACAAATCCTGCTGGCCGGTGGCGAATTGATTTGTTCCTATGACCCACCGAGCGGCAGAGAATTGTGGCGAGTCGAAACAACGACCGAAGCGATCTGCGGAACGGTGGTTTGGGACGATCGCCGAGTCCTCATCAGTGGTGGAAATCCCGACTCGGGAACGTGGTGTGTCGCGGGGGACGGTTCACGCAATTTGATCTGGGACAACCAAATCAAATGCTATGAACAATCCTTGTTGACGATTTCCAACTACGTGTTCGCGGTGGCAGATAACGGCGTCGCATTTTGTTGGCGAACCGTTGACGGAAAACCGATGTGGCAGAAAAGACTCTTCGGAGGGGGCGTTAGCGCCTCACCGACATTGGTCCGAGATCGGATCTACATCGCGTCCGAACGAGGTACGGTCTATGTCTTGGCCGCAACGCCGGATCGGTTCGATTTGCTTGCCGAAAATCAAACGGGCGATTCGATCTTTGCCACACCGCTTGCCATTGACGATCGACTGTTGATCCGGACGACCGTCATCGAAGGGCCGAAACAGCAGCAATACCTCGTTGCATTGGGACAGCAATAAGCACCGTTCCCCCCTCTGCACACCCTCGGTGCACGGGTGGACACAATCTGCCTTGCCTTGGTCCCGGGTCCTTCGTACGATTGCAGACCGTGACCAAGTGGCATCTTAAAGTCCTCCGACAAATGCCAAATCAAGACATGGATGTGACCCTCGCTGACTGGATCGATCAGCAACAAAAGCGATTGAATGCCCAGCCGATCATCGGATACGCGCGCGGTGAGCCTGCGGCGGCCGAACCGGTCGCGTTTGCGGCGATTTCCGCATCGGCCTACGGATTGAAGGAGGCCGCGATCGAAGCCTGCCGCTGTCTGATTCAAGCCCAAAACCGCCACGGGGCGGTCTCCGTCAACTTGCATGACCAAGGGCCCTTTTGGGCGACGTCTCTCGCCGCGATCGCTTGGCGAACCTTCGAACAAAAGTGGCCCGATGCTGCAAACGAATCAGCCAAATGGCGTTATCGCGACGCCTATCGTCGCGCAATCGATTTCCTGACCGGTTTCGGTGGCGAGAAGATTGAGCCGAATGACACGTTCGGCCACGACAGCCAATTGGTGGGATGGCCTTGGGTTCAGGGAACTCATTCATGGTTAGAGCCTACTGCAATGGCGCTGCTAGCAATGCGACATTGTGGTTACGCCGATCACCCGCGAGCCATCGAGGCCGCGGAGTTGTTGATTGATCGACAATTGCCCGATGGGGGTGCCAACTACGGAAATACCTTTGTGCTGGGTCAAGAACTTCGGCCTCACCTGTTGCCCAGCGCCATGTGTGTGGTGGCGTTTCATCGCGTGACGCCACGACCGGAACCGATCAAAGCGACGATCCGCTACCTACAAAACGAACTGAACCGTCCGATGGCAGCCATCTCGTTGTCGTGGGTGATGCATGCACTCGTTTCCGCAGCCTGGGACGAAGAGGACCGGTCTGAGATCGAGTTTGAGTGGCCCCTTCGATCGGCGATCAATCGGCTTCGCTTGATCGAAGAGAACCCCCATCGCCAAAACCTGTTGCTGCTGGCGGCCAAGACTCGCGAATCGCCGCTGTTGAATGTTGAACCGCACCGGATCGCCCCAGCCGAAAGCGGTGTCCATTGATGAGCGATCCCCACCCCAACAACGAGACCGCCGCGAGCCCTTCTCAACCCGATCGGCGCGGATTCTTGGTCGCAACCGCTGCCACGGCGGCCACCGCTGCAGGCGCGGGCTACTTGGTTCATCGGTCTCAGAGGAAAAGTTCTGTCTTCATTGCAAGGCACCAATCGTATACGGGTGAATTGGTTCGAACGATTCGCGACGGATTGTTGGCCTGTGAATTTGATCCTGGGACGATTCGTGGCAAACGGGTCCTGCTGAAACCGAACCTCGTCGAACCCTCGCGGTTGTCCCCTCAGATGACGACCCATCCGATCGTGATCCAGGCAGCGGTCGAAGTGTTCCGTGGCTGGGACGCCGACGTGACCGTTGGCGAGGGCCCCGGCCATGTGCGTGATACCGAACAAGCGCTGATGGAATCAGGCGTCATGGAAGCGCTCCAAGAGGTACGAATGTCGTTCGAAGATTTGAACTATCAAGAAATCCGACCGGTTGCGAATGCGGGCAAAGCGTGTGATTTGAAGCAGTTCTACTTTCCGCGAGCGGTCATTGAAGCGGATTTGGTGGTCAGCATGCCAAAGATGAAAACGCACCATTGGATGGGAATGACCGGTGCGATGAAAAATCTGTACGGCGTCATCCCGGGGATCAAATACGGGTGGCCCAAAAATGTATTGCATTTCAACGGAATTCCCCAAACGGTTTACGATATCAATGCTTCGGTCGGCCGCCGGATCGCAATTGTCGACGGTATCGATTGCATGGAGGGCGATGGGCCCATCTTAGGAACCCCCAAAAACATGGGCCTGATCCTGGTGGGCACGAACTTGACCGCCGTCGATGCGACCATGGCTCGTTTGATGGATATCTTGCCAGACCGCATACCGTACCTCGCTCTTGCCGCCAACCGACTCGGTCCGATTGACGAGAATCGGATCGTCCAACGGGGGGAGCAGTGGCAACCGCTTGTCGATCCTTTTCTGATCCTTGACCGTAAGCATTTACGAAAGCTCCGTGCAACGAATTCCCATTTTGTGACCTGATGCGACTGTTACAGCAAACCTTTGATTGCGATGCTCCGGTCGCATTGGTGACCGGCAGCGGTGCACCGCGCGTCGGTCGAGCGATCGCGGATTGGCTCGCCAAGCTGCAATGCCGTATCGCGCTGCACGCCAACAGCAGCACCGAACAGTCGAGCCTCGCCGCGGACCAGATACGTCAGAGATACAACGTCGACGTGATCGTGACGCAAGGTGCACTTCAAGAGGAGGGCGTTGGCGACCGAATCGTGTCGCAAACGGTCGATCACTTTGGCCGCATCGACATCCTCGTCAATTCCGCTGCCATCTGGCATCCGACTCCTCTTGAATCGGTCACGGCGGATGAAGTTCGTCGCTATTTTGACATCAACTCACTCGGGACGTTTTTGTGTTCACGCGCTGCCGGGTTGAGGATGGTCGAACAACCGTCTGGTGGCTCGATCATCAACCTTGGCGATTGGGCGACCGTTCGACCCTATCTCGACCATGCCGCCTACTTTCCGAGCAAAGGATCGATCGAAGTGATGACCCGATCGTTGGCGGTTGAACTCGGGGCACGCAATCACCGCGTTCGAGTCAATTGTCTGCAACCGGGGCCGGTGCTGCTTGGCGACGACGTCGATGCGGATCAGCGCGAACGGATTGCGAACAGCACCTTGGTCGAACGGATCGGAACGCCAGAGAACATTGCCCATGCCGTTCAATTCTTGTGCGAAAACGACTTCATCACTGGCGTCTGTTTGCCGGTTGACGGAGGACGAAGTGTCTACGCACCCGACGGATTGCAAGTTGGAATGAACACGGGTTGAAGACGATCACCGCGAGCGAGATCCGCCATCGCTTCTTGAAGCGAGCATGCGTCGGTTGGCACGCATCCGAATCGCGCGAGGCTGCCGCCTCGGATCCGGCCTAAATCGAGTCGTCCTAACGCATTCGCACCGTGAATCGTTGCCATCGCGAGGACATCCTGCGGATCGAGGTCTTGGCGATGGTTGAGCAGGAACCGGACCTCGTCCCAGAGGTTCAAGTCGGGATTGCTCGCTCGTGAATCCGTGCCGAGGGCAACCGGAATGCCATGACGCAGCATCAAGTCGACCGGATGTCGTGGGTAGCCGAAAAATGCATGCGTGCGAGGGCAGAAGACGACTGTCATTTGGGGATGCTTGGCAACGCATGCCATTTCATTGGGCCGCAGATCATTGCCGTGGATCAGCAGCGAGCGAGGCGCCTTGGCGAGCATCGCAATCAAATGACAAAACGGATCTTTCGGCCAAGGAAAAAGCCCCTCGCGCCAAACGCCCATCGTTTTGAGCCGATCCGCCATCGGCCCTGTTGCCGACTCAAGCAGCTCGCGCTCGGAAGGTGATTCCGCCACATGCATCGCGAGCGGTCGCCGGTGACGGATCGCCAATTCGATGCATTGTTGAATCACCTCGGGCGTCGTCGAATAGGGCGCGTGCGGGCTAATGCCGGCCGTGGGAAAGCTCTGCAAATGATGACGGGCAGCCGCCAATCTTTCCGCCCCTCGCGATTCGGACAAACCAAGGGTTTCCGCAAAGGAAATGATCTCCATCCCGCCTTCCTCGATCGTGCCTGCCTCGATCGTGCCGACGACCGGTGGCGTGGCAATCTCACCCACCAAAGCGACGCCCGCGCGGGCTGATTCCTCCACTCCGGCTCGGATCGCCTTGGCTTTGCTTTCCTCGGTGGCATTCTTCCTCGCCGCCACGACTTCACCAATCCATTGATCGAGCGTTACACCAACTTCACCAACGGGAACCGTGCAATCAGAGAATTCCAAATGGGTGTGGGCGTTGACGAGTTGGGGAAGTATCGCAACATCCCCAAGGTCCACGGCCCCCCGCGGAGCTTGGCCGCTACCGAATTCGGTCACCCGTTGGTCGCGAATGCGGATCCAGCCATGATAGAACGGTGGCCCCGAAATCGGAAAAATCCAACGCGCGGCGATGACCGAGGTGGTGAGAGTGCTCATGAGAAAAAGCCAACACAAAAGTGACGGTCGCCCACCACGATCTACGATCGGCTGCTTGTGGTCCTTACTCCTCGGCAGCCGCGTTCGCTTTTGGACGAACGACATCCTTGGCCAAGCCCACCGCTTCGAGTAATTGAATCACTCGCCACGACATATCAAATTCGTACCAACGATGGCCGTGCGCCGCAGCGCGGGGCTGAGCGTGATGGTTGTTGTGCCATCCCTCGCCGTGACTGAACAACGCCACCAACCAATTGTTGCGGCTGTTGTCCCGAGTTTCGTAGTTTCGATAGCCGAACACATGCGAAAGTGAGTTGACCGCCCACGTACCGTGCAAGACAAACACGGTCCGGACGGCAACGGCCCAAACCGCCCAGCTATAGCCATAACGGATCGACTCGCTGGTCACCCCGCCACTGGCCCAATATCCAAACAGGGCTCCTGCGACGGCAATCAGAACGGCGTGGGCAAGGAAGACGAAAAACCATCCACCGCGTCGCTCCAAGCGAAGGTAGAACGGATCCCGCAACAAATCACGGACATAGCGTTCATAGTGGCTGGTTCGATCGAGGTCCCGATGTCGGCAAACGACCCAACCGACATGCCCCCACAAAAAATTGGCAAGGGGCGAATGCGGATCGGGTTGATGATCGCTGTGTTGATGGTGCATCCGATGAATGGCCACCCAGCGGGCAGGACTGTCTTGCAGGTTGCACATGCCGAAAACCGCGAACGTATGCTCAAGCCATTTCGGGCAAGCAAACCCACGATGCGTCAACAAGCGATGGTAGCCGATCGTGATCCCCAGCATTCCAAAGGTGAAATGCCCAAGAATGGCCAACAGCACGCCTGACCATGTGAACATGTACGGAAGCAGGGCCAGCAAAGCGAACGCATGGATGGCCAACAAAACGATCACATACTGCCAAAGGATCTTCAGCGGCTGGGTCGCTTCGGGCAGCGGCAACCGCTGCGGATCAATCCCCTCCGTCGGCAATTCAATTTCTTCCGTTGGCACATCGTGAGCGCGTGGATTGGAAGCAGCGATAACATGGCCTCATGAAGGGCGTCGAATGGGAGAAATCGCCTACTACTTGTCCGCCGAATCCTCGTCCTTCTTCACCTTCTTCTTCTTCTTCAGCGAGACCTTGGGAACGCGCACCTTCGGCATCCCAACGATACTGGCTTCGGGATCGAAGCGGTTGAGTTCTTTCAGCCGAGCAATACGCTCGGCCCGGGTCATTACATTTCGAGATTTAATCGCCCCAGCTTGCACCTTGAGGCTGCGATCCATAGTCATATTGAGGCTCGATGAGGTCAAAATTCGAGTGAAACGTGGTTTAACAGGCCCCGCAAAATAGCTACTCCGTCGCGGTTTGGCAAGATTGAGACCGTATTTTCACAGCGGTGAACGACGGATTGGCCGTATTTCAAGTATTGGCCCTCCCACGGAATGGGTCGTGCAGTTTCTAAGTTGTGACTAAAACAGTGTTTAGGTATCCAACCACCCCTGCCTATCCAACCACCCCTGCCCGCGCAGCTCGTTGTACCGCGCATCTCGGGTGCTGTCTAATACATCTGCGGGGTAGGTGACGAGATTTCGCTCTGGTCTTTCGACAAACCGCTGCGAATGATTGTTGCCTTGCGGTTCGCGCTGGTGCTGCGAACATGGGAAAGCCTGTTGCACGGAGGTGCGGTTCATGGGCGGGGTGGCTCTCGGACTCCTCGGTCAAAAAACCGGCTCATCCGACCGAAACGCGCGGAACCCAGACTCAAGGTTTTTTGGAGGTATGGCTCCGGTGTCCAATGATCTCTTAGAAAAGAGTCCCCGACGGTCGGTCGTCCGCCGGGAACCGGTAGCACCCTTGGCGCACCGTCG